>BBBN01000017.1 GCA_001311585.1 Thermus sp. JCM 17653 | reverse complement strand
GGTGTGGGCCTCCGCCGGGGCGGGGCGTCTAGGCGTCGGTCTCCCCCGCCGGGGGCATCTCCACCGTGGCCTCGAGGGGATACCCGGCGTAGGTGCGCCGCCCCCCCATGGTCCTTTCCAGCACCTCCCGCCACTCGGGGAGGTTCAGGAAGCGGTCGGCCTGGTTGCGCAGTTCCAGGTCGGCGAGCTCGTGGAGCCCCAGGAGGTAGAGTTCCTTGCCCAGGGCCTTAAGGCTTGGAAGGTGTGCACCAGGTCCCCGGAGCCGCTGGCCACGATGGCCCGGTCCCAACGGGGGGCGGTGGTGAGGAGGTCCGTGGCCATCATGGCCTCAAAGCGGGCCTCCCCCCGCACCAAGCGGCTCCGCACCGTGTAGCCCATGAAGACCAGGGCGTCAATGAAGCGCTGTTGGCGCTCGTCTTCAGGGTCGGTGATGGGCACGTAGTAGAAGGCGTTGTAAAGCTGCTCGGGGGTGGCGAACTGGGTAATCACCCGCCGGTGGTCCACGTTCCAGCCCAGGCGCTTGGCCGCCTGGTACATGTAGGACCCGTCAATGAAAAGGGCAACCCGCATATGCCCCTATCTTAGGGAACCCTTCGCCTTTCCGCCAGGGATGGAAGGGAAAAGACCGCCCCTTCTCAAGCCTCTTGGCCCGCACCTTGGTCTTCGCCCAGGCCCAGGCGGGGCACCGGGGCCCCCAAAAAGCCCTCTCCTAGCCCCCTTTCGGGCATCCCATGTCGCCAAACCAAAGTGCGGGCACTTAGGCGGGGGCCTTCTCCTCGCTCTTTTCCGAGGAGTGGCCGGGGTTCACCTTCAGGGCGGGGTTGGCGTAGGCGGCGGCGTGGTTGGCGGCGATGGCCGCTTCCCCGAAGCCCAAGACGATGAGGGGAAGCTTCCCAGGGTAGCTCACGATGTCCCCGCAGGCGTAGACCCCGGGGAGGTTGGTGGCCATGGTGGTGTCCACCTTGATCTTGTTCTTCTCCAGCTCCAAACCCCAGCCCGCCAGGGGGCCGAGCTTGGTGAGGTAGCCTGCGAGGATCAAGACGGCGTCCACCTCCAGCTCCACCTCCTCCTGGGTTTGGTTCTGGAAGATGACCGCTTTCCTCACCCAGGTCTCCCCTTCTATGCGCCGGACCTCGTAGGGGGTGAGGACCTTAAGGCGTCCTTCCTCGTGGGCTTTCATGAGCTCCTTGACGCTCGCCTCGTGGGCCCGGAACTGGGGCCTGCGGTGGATCAGGGTGATCTCCTGGGCGGTGCCCAGGAGGTTTAAGGCCCAGTCCACGGCGCTATCCCCCCCGCCCACGATGAGGACCCGCTTCCCCTGGAACTCGGCCTTGCTCCTCACGGCGTAGTAAACGCCCTTACCCTCCAGCTCCCTCTCCCCCGGGCCCCTAGACGCCGGGGCTCAAAGGCCCCCACCCCGGCGGCGATGATCACCGCCTTGGCGGTGTAGGTGTTCCCCTGGGAGGTGGTGACCTTGAAGAGGTCCCCCTCCTTCTCCAGGGTCTCGGCCCGTTCCCCGAGGCTGTAGATGGGGTGAAAGGGGGCCACCTGCTCCACCAGGCCCTTCACCAGGTCCTTGGCGTAGACCTTGGGGAAGCCCGCCACGTCGTAGATGTACTTTTCCGGGTAGAGGGCCGATAACTGCCCCCCGGGCTCGGGCAAGGGGTCCAGGAAGCGGAAGGAAAGCCCCCGCATGCCCACGTAGAAGCCTGCGAAAAGCCCCGCAGGCCCAGCGCCGATGATGATCACGTCCGTGTGCTCCATGGCCGTCCTCCCTGCATTCTAAAGGCCCCATCCCGGCCAAAGGGAACGGGGTCTTTTGAAGGGACAAACCTCACGGCCCCGGGGGCCGCCTTCACCCCACCCTTAGGACCACCTTGCCGAAGACCCGCCTCTCCTCCAGGAGGCGGTGGCCCTCGGCGGCCTCCTCCAGGGGGAGGACCTGGCCCACCACGGGCTTAAGCTTCCCTTGCTCCACCAGGCGCAGGATGGGGAAGAGGCGGCTTTTGGAAGCCATGGTGGAGCCCAGGATGGAGAGCTGGCGGAAGAAAACGTGGGCAAAGGGCAGGGTGCCCTCGTATCCCGAGGAGGCCCCGGCAATGGCGATTTTGCCTCCGTTCGCCGTGGCCCGGATGACCCCTTCAAAGTACAAAGCCCCGGTGTGGTCCACCACCTTGTCGGCGCCCTTGCCCCCGGTGAGGCGGCGCACCTCCTTGGGCCAGTCGGGGTGGGTGTAGTTCACCACCTCGTCCGCCCCCAGCTCCCGGGCCTTCCTTAGCTTTTCCTCGGAGCCCGCCGTGGCGATGACCCTTCCCCCGAAGAGCTTGGCGATCTGGATGGCGGCTACGCTCACCCCGCTTCCCGCGGCCATCACCAAGACGTCGTCCCCCGGGCGCACCCCTAGCTTGTCCACCACCATCTGCCAGGCAGTGAGGAAGGTGAGGGGGATGGCGGCGGCTTCCTCAAAGGAGAGGTTTGGGGGCTTGGGCAGGAGGTTGGCCTCGGGGACCACCAGGTATTCGGCGTAGGCGCCAAAGCGGTGCTCCCCCAGGATCTCGTAGCGGGAGCAGAGGTTGTCCTCCCCGGCCAGGCACCGCTCGCAGCGCCCGCAGGAAAGCCCGGGGTTCACCACCACCTCGTCCCCCGGGGCGAAGGCCTCCACCCCCGGCCCCACGGCGTCCACTACCCCGCTGGCGTCCGCCCCCAGGATATGGGGCAGGGGGAGCTTTGGGCTCGCCACCCCTTTTCGCACCCACACGTCCAGGTGGTTGAGGGCGGCGGCCTTGACCCGGATGCGCACCTCTTTGGGGCCGGGTTCCGGGGTGGGCACCTCGGCCGGCTTTAGGACCTCGGGGCCGCCTCTTGCTTCCATCACCACGGCTTTCATGGCGCCTCCTTATGCCAGGGATTTTCCCACGGGAGGCTTTCTGGGTCAACTCCTTGACAAGCTCCTGGGAAGACAGGTACCCTTACCCGCGTAGGAGCTTAAGAGGAGGCGCATCTATGAGAAAAGCCCTGTTGGTTTTTGGTCTTGCGGCCCTTTTGGGGGCGGCCAGCGCCCAGACCTTCGTCTGGCCGCAGAAGTGGACGGTGGCCAAGCCCTCCGAGGTGAAGCGGGGAGGGACGCTGAGGGCGGCGGTGATCTCGGACTACCGCACCTTCAACCCCTTCGTCACCGCCGAGGCGGGCAACGTGCCCAACCTCATCTCCGGAGGGCGCGGCCTCGTGACCCGCGACCCCACCACCGGGGACTGGATCCCCTACATGGCGGAGTCCTTCACCGTGAGCCCCAACAAGCTGGAGATCACCTTCAAGATCCGCAAGGGGATGAAGTGGTCCGACGGCCAGCCCATCACCGCCGACGACTGGATCACCACCTGGCGCATCCACACCGACAAGGCGGTGGGCTCCAACAGCTACGATTCCTTCTTCATCGACGGCAAGCCTATCGTCCTCAAGAAGCTTGACGACTACACCCTCCGCTTCATCTACCCCAAGACGGACGCCGAGGCCTTCAACGTAGCGAGCTTCGTGCCCTGGCCCGCCCATGTCTTCGGCCCCGTCTACCAGAAGGAGGGGGCGGAGGGCATCAAGAAGATGTGGACCCTGAACGAGAAGCCGGAGAACATCGTCTCGGGCGGGCCCTGGCTCATTGAGAGCTACCGCCCCGGGGAGCGCCTGGTCCTGAAGCGCAACCCCGCCTTCGGGGAGTGGAACAAGGACGAGGCGGGCAACCCCCTCCCCTACCTGGACCGCTACGAGATCAAGATCGTGAAGGACGTGAACGCCCAGCTCGCCGAGTTCCTGGCGGGGAACATTGACCTCTTCACCCCCAACACCGTGGACCACATCTCCCAGGTCCGCCAGGCCATCCAGCAGGGCCGCCTGGACGCCACCCTCAAGGTGAACGCCTCCCCCGTGGCCTCCAGCCAGTTCATGGTCTTCAACTGGAACAAGGCCTCCGATCCCTTTAAGCAAAGCCTCTTCCGCTCGGACAAGTTCCGCCGGGCCATGAGCCACCTGGTGAACCGCCAGGCGGTGATCGACATCGTCTACGGGGGCCTGGGCACCCCCATGTACACCAGCGTCTACCCCGTGCTCACCCAGTGGATCAACCCAAGGTGCCCAAGTACGAGTACGACCCCAAGCAGGCGGTGAAGCTCCTTTCCGAGCTCGGCTTCACCAAGAAGGATAAGGAAGGCTACCTGGTGGACTCTAAGGGCCGGAGGCTTGAGTTCAACCTGGCCACCAACGCCGGCAATAACCAGCGGGAGCAGATCGCCAAGCTTATTGTGGACGAGGCCAAGAAGGTGGGGGTGAAGGTCAACTTCCAGGCCATAGACTTCAACACCCTGGTGGGCCAGCTCCTTTCCTCCGGCCCCGACCGGCCCTTTGACGCCATCATCATCGGCCTCTCCGGCGGCGGTCTGGACTGGCCCTTTGGCGCCAACGTGGTTCCCTGCAAGGGCAACCTCCACATGTGGAACAAGTCCGGACAGTGCCTGGACCCCAGGGAGACCCAGCTGGACGCCCTCTACTCCCGCGGCCGCACGGAGCTGGACTTCAAGAAGCGCGTGGAGATCGGCTACCGGATGCAGGAGATTGAGGCAAGCCTCCTCCCCGTCATCTACATCGCCGGGCCCAACTACCACCCCGCCTGGAACAACCGCCTGGGCGGGGAACACCCCGACGCCATCATCAGCGCTATCTGGGGCCAGCGGGAAGTGGAGCTCACCTTCATTAAGAAGTAGCCGGGTGCTGGGGGTCCCCGGGGCCCAAGGCCCCGGGGCCTCTTTGGGAAGCCATGACCGCTTACATCCTCAGGCGCATCCTTTACCTGATCCCCACCTTTTTTTGGGGCCACCTTCCTGGCCTTCCTCATCATCCAGATGGCCCCCGGGGATTACCTGACCCAGCTGGAGCTGGACCCCAAGATCACCCCGGAGACCATCGCCCGCCTGCGGGCCCAGTTCGGCCTGGACCGGCCCGTCTACGAGCAGTACCTCCTTTGGATGAACAACCTCCTTCACCTCAATCTGGGCTATTCCTTTGCCTTTCAGGCGCCGGTCCTCGAGGTCATCTGGCCCCGGGTGGTGAACTCCATGGTCATCGTCATCCCCTCCACCCTCCTCCTGTACCTGGTGGCCATCCCCATCGGGGTCTACGGGGCAGTGCGCCAGTACTCCCTGGGGGACCGGGTTCTCTCTTTCATGGCCTACGTGGGCCTTTCCGTGCCCAGCTTCTTCCTGGCCTTAATCGCATCTACGTCCTCCTCCAGATCAAGTTCCACACAGGCACCCTCCTCTTCCCGGTCTCCGGCATGACCTCCACGGGTTTTGAGCAGATGCCCCGGCTTAGGCAAGTCTTGGACATCGCCTGGCACGCCGTGGTTCCCGTCCTGGTGGCCACGGCCAACGACATCGCCGGGCTTTCCCGGCTTATGCGGGGGCAGATGCTGGAGGTCCTCTCCCAGGACTACATCCGCACCGCCCGGGCCAAGGGGCTTTCCCAAAGGGTGGTCCTCTACAAGCACGCCTTCCGCAACGCCGTGATCCCCTTCGTGGCCACCCTGGGCGGGCTTCTTCCCGGGCTCATCTCCGGGGCGGGCTTCGTGGAGGTGGTCATGGCCTGGCCGGGCATCACCCCCTTTTTCCTGGATGCCATCGCCAACCAGGACCTTTACGTCATCGCCGGTTTCCTCACCGTGAGCCTGGTCCTCCTCATGATCGGCAACCTGGTCTCCGACCTGCTTCTGGCCTGGGTGGACCCCAGGATCCGCTACGAGTAAGGGGCTATGGGAACCGTTACCCGTACGAACCCCGTCTTGCACCGCTTCCGCAAGCACCGCCTGGCGGTGTGGGGTGGGCGCATCCTCTTGGGGCTTTACCTGATGGCGGCCTTCGCTGGGTTTTTCAGCCCCTACGATCCCAACCACTACGAGCTCTACCCTCCCAAGGGCCACCACCCGCCCACCCGCATCCACCTCATAGACCCGGAAACGGGAAGGCTCACCCGCCCCTTCGTCTACGCCACCAAGCGGAGCATTGACCCCGTGTCCTTGCAGCCCCGCTACGAAGAAGACCCGAGCCAGGGCAAGTTTTACCTCCGCTTCTTCGTGCGCACTCCGGACCAACCCTACACCGTTTTCAAGGTCTTCCGCTCCGACCTCCGCCTCTTCGGGGTGGACCCCCCGGGGAAGATCTTCCTGATGGGCACCGATAACTTCGGCCGCGACCTCTTTAGCCGGGTGGTCTATGGGGGCCAGGTGTCCCTGACCATCGGCATCCTCTCGGCCCTGGTCTCCTTCGCCCTGGGGCTTCTTTTGGGAGGGATCGCCGGGTATTTCTCGGGGCGCCCCTTCGCCCTTTCCCTGCCTCCTTCCCGGTGGCGGGGCCTGGGCCTTCTTCTGGGCCCCTGGCCCTCCTCCTCTGGCTCGGGGTGGCCGCTTCGGCCTTCTTCCTCGCCTTCTCCTTTGCCCGCCTAAGCCCCGGCGATGACCCTTTCTCCCGGGGGCTGGACTTCCTGGTGGTCTTCCTCGGGGCCCTGGCGGCGGGGGCCATCCTCTATAGGCTCTTCCGGGAGCCCATCCGCCTGGACCCCGATGACCTCATCATGCGCACGGTGGAGATCATCGCCGCCATCCCTTCCCTTTTCCTCCTCATCTCCTTGCGGGCGGTCTTCCCCACCAACATCGATCCCCTCCTCACCTTCTACCTGGTGGTGGGGCTTTTGGGCTTCATCGGCTGGGGAGGGCTCGCCCGGGTGGTGCGGGGGATCGTGCTTTCCGTGAGGGAGATGGACTACGTGCAGGCGGCCCGGGCCCTGGGGGCCTCGGACGGGCGCATCATCGCCCGGCATGTGCTTCCCGCCACGGCCAGCTACGTGATCGTGAGCCTTTCCCTCACCATCCCGGGCTTTATCCTGGGGGAAAGCGGGCTTTCCTTCCTGGGCCTGGGGGTGACGGAGCCCTACACCAGCTGGGGGCTTCTCCTGCAGGCGGCGCAGCAGGGCGGCTTCGCCTCCTTCACCGACCGTCCCTGGGTGCTTTGGCCGGGGTTTTTCATCTTCCTCTCGGTGCTTTCCTGGAACTTCCTGGGCGATGGCCTGAGGGACGCCTTGGACCCCAGACGAAGGACCTAGGCCCTTCTCTTTTGACCGGGTATGGCGTATAACGGGTGAGGTGTCGTTGGGGCAGTGCCCGAAGGAGTGCACATGGACGAAAAGCGCTTGCTGGAGGTGAGAGACCTCAAGGTCCACTTCTTCACCGACGACGGGGTGGTGAAGGCGGTGGACGGGGTTTCCTTCCACGTGGACAAAGGGGAAACCCTGGCGGTGGTGGGGGAGTCGGGGAGCGGGAAGAGCGTGACTTCCCTGGCCATTATGCGTTTGATTCCCACGCCTCCTGGGCGGATTGTTGGGGGGAGGTGCTTTTCCGCGGGAAGGACGGGCAGGTGCGGGACCTGACCCGGCTTTCCGAGGCGGAGATGCGGCGGATTCGCGGGAACGACATCGCATGATCTTTCAGGAGCCCATGACCTCCCTGAACCCGGTGTACACGGTGGGGGACCAGATCGCCGAGGCCATCATGCTCCACCAGGGGAAAAGCCGTAAGGAGGCCATGGAGCTGGCGGCGCACATGCTGGATTTGGTGGGGATTCCCGAACCCAAGAAGCGGCTTGCCAACTACCCGCACCAGATGTCGGGGGGGATGCGCCAACGCGTGATGATCGCCATGGCGCTTTCCTGCAATCCCTCGCTCCTCATCGCCGACGAGCCCACCACGGCCTTGGACGTGACCATCCAGGCGCAGATTCTGGAGCTCATGAAGAAGCTCCAGGAGGAGATTGGGATGAGCATCCTCTTCATCACCCACAACCTGGGGGTGGTGGCGGAGATGGCGGACCGGGTGGTGGTGATGTACGCGGGGCGGGCGGTGGAGGAGGCGGAGGTGGTGCCGCTTTTTAAAGAGCCCTTGCACCCCTATACCCGTGGGCTTCTGCACTCGGTGCCGCGGCTGGACCTGGCGGCGGAGCGGAAGGAGCGGCTGGAGGCCATCCCTGGGAACGTGCCGAACCCCCTTTACCTTCCTTCCGGGTGCGCCTTCCACCCCCGGTGCAAGCACTACGTGGAGGGGCTTTGCGACCGGGAGGTGCCGCCTTTGGAAGAGACGGGGGACGGGCGGCGGGTCAGGTGCGTGCGCTGGCGGGAGATCCGGGAGGTTAGGGCATGAAGGGGAACGGGGTTCTTGTGGAGGTCAAGGACCTTAAGAAGCACTTTCCCATCCGCGGGGGGGTGCTTTCCCGGGTGGTGGCCAGCGTCAAGGCGGTGGACGGGGTTTCCTTCGCCATCAAGAGGGGTGAGGTTCTGGGGCTGGTGGGGGAGTCGGGAAGCGGGAAGACCACGGTGGGCCGGACCCTTCTTCGCCTCATTGAGCCCACGGGGGGCCGGATCCTTTTTGAGGGGCAGGACATCACGGATATCCCCAAGAACGCCCTGAGGCCTTTCCGGCGGCGGATGCAGATCATCTTCCAGGACCCCTTCAGCTCCCTGAACCCGCGGATGACGGTGGGGGACATCATCGCCGAACCCCTCATCATCCACGGGATCGGTAAGACACCCCAGGAGCGGGCGGAGAGGGTGGCGGAGCTTCTCAAGCTCGTGGGGCTATCCCCGGACCACATGCGCCGTTATCCCCACGAGTTTTCCGGAGGGCAGCGGCAGAGGATCGGGATCGCCCGGGCCTTGGCGGTGGCCCCGGACTTCATCGTGGCGGACGAGCCGGTTTCGGCCCTGGACGTGTCCATTCAGGCGCAGGTGGTGAACCTCCTCCAGGACCTGAAGGAGGAGCTTGGGCTTACCCTGCTTTTCATCGCCCACGATCTGGCGGTGGTGGAGTACATCTCGGACCGGGTGGCGGTGATGTACCTGGGGAAGGTGATGGAGCTGGCCCCTGCCCGGGAGCTTTACCGCAACCCCAAGCACCCCTACACGGAGGCCCTGCTTTCGGCGGTGCCCATCCCCGACCCCACGGTGAAGCGGGAGCGGATCGTGCTGGAGGGGGACATCCCCTCGCCCATCAACCCGCCCTCGGGGTGCGTCTTCCGCACGCGGTGCCGCTACGCCCTGCCCGAGTGCGCCCACACCGTGCCCGAGCTCAAGGAGGTGGCCCCGGGCCACTACAAGGCCTGCATCCGGGACGATATCCTCTGATACCACCCCCAACAAGGCGCGAGCGGTTAGGGCCCCGGAAGCCGGGGCCCTTTCGCCGTATACTGGGCCCATGCTGGTAAGGGACGTGATGAAAAGCCCCGTCCTCGCCGTGGGGCCCGAGGTGACCCTCGAGGACGCCTACAAGCTCCTTCTGGAAAGGGGGATCCGGCACCTCCCCGTGGTGGAGGAGGGGAGGCTCGTGGGCATCATCACCGACCGGGACATCCGCCTGGCCACGAGCCACCTGAACCCCAAGGGCCCCTGCCCCGGGTGCACCCAGGTGGGGGAGGTGATGACCCGGGAGGTGGTCACCGCCCACCCCTTAGACCCCGTGGAGGAGGCGGCCCGGGTGATGCGGGAGCGGAAGATCGGGTGCCTGCCGGTCCTGGAAGACGGCGCCCTGGTGGGCATCGTCACGGGGATTGACCTCTTGGACGCCCTCCTCAGGCTCACCGGGGTCACGGAGCCCTCGGGCCGCCTCGAGGTGCGCCTGCCCGACCGCCCTGGGGAGCTGGCCCGCCTCACGGGGTTTTTGGCGGGGCGCGGGGTGAACATCCACTCCCTCCTCTCCTACCCCGAGGGGGAGGAGGCCGTGCGGGCGGTGGTGCGGGTGAACACCCTGGAGACCCACCTCCTGGCGGATGCCCTCCGCCGGGAGGGGTTCGCGGTCCTCTGGCCGCCTAAAAAGCATGGTGATCTACCGGGAGGAGTACCGCCTCTACGACTTCGGGCCCGGCCATCCCTTCAGCCCCGTCCGCCTGGAGATGCTCACCTCCCTCCTGGAGGCCCTCGGGGTGTGGCGGGCGCCCCTTAGCCCCCCTGAGGCCTCGAGGGAGGAGGTGCTCACGGTCCACTCCGAGCGCCTGGTGAAGCGGGTGGAGGCGGCAAGCCGGGGGGAGCTTTACCCCGACCTGGAGCACTACGGCCTGGGCACGGGGGACACCCCCGTCTTCCCCGGCATGGACCGGGCGGCCCGGTTCCTGGTGGGGGGGACCTTGGAGGGGGCGCGGCGCATTCTTTCGGGGGAGAGGCGGGTCTTGCAGCTTGGGGGCGGCCTGCACCACGCCCAGTACGACCGCGCCTCGGGGTTTTGCGTCTACAACGACCTCTCCGTGGCCATCCGCCACCTCACCCGCTCCGGGCTTCGCGTGGCCTACCTGGACATAGACGTCCACCACGGGGACGGGGTCCAGTGGATCCACTACGAGGAGAAGGAGGTCCTCACCCTAAGCCTCCACGAGTCGGGACGCTACCTCTTCCCGGGGACCGGGCACGTCCACGAGATGGGCCGGGGCGAAGGCCTGGGGAAAAAGCTCAACCTCCCCCTGGAGCCTTTCACCGAGGACGCAAGCTACCTGGAGGTCTTTGAGGCCCTGGTCCCCTGGGCCCTAAAGGCCTTCCGCCCCGACGTCCTCGTGGTGCAGGCGGGGGCGGACGCCCACCACCTGGACCCCTTGGCCGACCTCCTCCTCACCACCCGGGCCTACGAAAGGCTTTTCCGCCTGGTCCTGGAGTACGCCGAGGCTTACGCCGGGGGAAGGGTCCTCGTCACCTTAGGGGGCGGGTACAGCCTGGACGGGGCGGTGAGGGTCTGGGCCCTCCTCTACCACCTCTTCCACGGCCTTCCCCTGCCCGAGCGCCTTCCCGAGGGGTGGCGGAAAGGGTGGGAGGGAAGGCTCGGGAAGCCCCTCACCCCCACCCTCCACGACCCCGAGGGGGCCTACCCGGAGATCCCGAGGAGAGGCGAGATAGAAAAGCGGAACCGCCTGACCTTGCAGCGCCTCACGGAGCTCGTGGCCCCCCACCTGCTACACTAGCGGGGTGAGGGTCGTTCTGCGCCTGCCCGAGCGCAAGGAGGTGGAGGTCAAGGGGAACCGGCCCCTCAAGGAGGTCCTGGAGGAGCTCGGCCTGAACCCGGAGACCGTGGTGGCGGTGCGGGGCGAGGAGCTCCTCACCCTGGAGGAGGAGGTGCGCGAGGAGGACACCCTGGAGGTTCTCTCCGCCATCTCGGGGGGGTAGCGTGGTCTGCAAGGTCTGCGGGAAAAAGGCCCAGGTGGAGATGAAGTCCCGGGGGCTCGCCCTATGCCGGGAGCACTACCTGGACTGGTTCGTCAAGGAGACGGATAGGGCCATCCGCCGCCACCGGATGCTCCTCCTGGGGAAAGGGTTCTGGTGGCGGTCTCGGGGGGGAAGGACTCCCTGGCCCTTTGGGACGTGCTCCACCGTTTGGGCTACCAGGCGGTGGGGCTCCACATCCATCTCGCATCGGGGAGTACTCGGAGAGGAGCCTCGAGGTCACCCAGGCCTTCGCCAAGGAAAGGGGCCTGGAGCTATGGGTGGTGGACCTGGAGGAGGCCTACGGCTTCGGGGTCCCGGAGCTTTCCCGGCTTTCCGGGCGGGTGGCCTGCTCCGCCTGCGGCCTCTCCAAGCGCTACATCCTCAACCAGGTGGCGGTGGAGGAGGGCTTCCGCGCGGTGGCCACGGGGCACAACCTGGACGACGAGGCCGCCGTCCTCTTCGGGAACCTCTTAAACCCCCAGGAGGAGACCCTTTCCCGCCAGGGCCCGTGCTTCCGGAAAAGCCCGGCCTCGCCGCCCGGGTCAAGCCCTTCTACCGCTTTAGCGAAAGGGAGGTCCTTTCCTACACCCTCCTGAGGGGCATCCGCTACCTCCACGAGGAGTGCCCCAACGCCAAAGGGGCCAAGAGCCTCCTCTACAAGGAGGCCCTGAACCTGGTGGAGCGGTCCATGCCCGGGGCCAAGCTTCGCTTCCTCGAGGGCTTCCTGGAGAAGATCAAGCCCCGTCTAGAGGCCGGGGAGGGGGTGGCCCTGAGGGAGTGCGAGCGGTGTGGCTACCCCACCACGGGGGCGGTCTGTTCCTTCTGCCGCATGTGGGACGCCGTCTACCGCCGGGCCAAGAGGCGGCGGCTCTTGCCCGAGGAGGCCGTCTTCCGGCCGCGGGTGGAGCCCGTTCGTGGAGGTTAGGCCCGGGGTTTACCGCCACTACAAGGGAGGTGGCGGAGGGGCGGGCGGTTCCCCGCTTGCCGCTTGTGGAAGAGCTTCCAGGTCCGGGTGTAAACTGAGGCCATGTGGTGGAAAGAAGCGGTCATCTACCAGGTCTACCCCCGGAGCTTCCAGGACACCAACGGGGACGGGGTGGGGGACCTGGAGGGCGTGCGCAGGCGGCTTCCCTACCTCAAGTCCTTGGGGGTGGACGCCCTTTGGCTTTCCCCCTTCTACAAGAGCCCCATGAAGGACTTCGGCTACGACGTGGCCGACTACTGCGACGTGGACCCCGTCTTCGGGACCCTTCAGGACTTTGACCGCCTCCTAGGGGAGGCCCACGCCCTGGGGCTTAGGGTCCTCGTGGACCTGGTGCCGAACCACACCTCGGACCAGCACCCCTGGTTTTTGGAGTCCCGCGCCTCCCGCAATAGCCCCAAGCGGGACTGGTACATCTGGAAAGACCCCGCTCCCGATGGTGGTCCCCCCAACAACTGGCAGAGCTTCTTCGGCGGCCCCGCCTGGACCCTGGACGAGAGGACGGGCCAGTACTACCTGCACCAGTTCCTCCCCGAGCAGCCCGACCTCAACTGGCGCAACCCCGAGGTGCGGGAGGCCATCAAGGAGGTCATGCGCTTCTGGCTTAGGCGGGGGGTGGACGGCTTCCGGGTGGACGTGCTCTGGCTTTTGGCGGAGGACCTGCTCTTGCGGGACGAGCCCGGCAACCCCGAATGGCGCCCGGGGATGTGGGACCGGGGCCGCCACCTCCACGTCTTCACCGAGGACCAGCCCGAGACCTACGCCTACGTGCGGGAGATGCGCCAGGTCCTGGACGAGTTCTCCGAGCCCGGGAGGGAGCGGGTGATGGTGGGGGAGATCTACCTCCCTTTTCCCAGCTGGTGCGCTATTACCAAGCGGGGTGCCACCTGCCTTCAACTTCCACCTCATCTTCCGGGGGCTTCCCGACTGGCGGCCCGAGAACCTGGCCCGCATCGTGGAGGAGTACGAGAGCCTCCTCACTCCCTGGGACTGGCCCAACTGGGTCCTCGGCAACCACGACCAGCCCCGCCTCGCCTCCCGCCTGGGGGAGAGGGGGGCCCGGGTTGCGGCCATGCTCCTCTTCACCTTAAGGGGTACCCCCACCTGGTACTACGGGGACGAGCTCGCCCTGCCCAACGGGAGATCCCCCCGGAGAAGGTGCAGGACCCCGCGGCCCTGAGGCAGAAGGGCCGCCTCGCCGAGCA
>BBBN01000016.1 GCA_001311585.1 Thermus sp. JCM 17653 | reverse complement strand
ACCCGCACGGACCTCTACCGCAAGCGGCCCGCCTCGAGGCCCACCCTGGGGGAGAGGATCCTGGAGGCCTTGCCCGAAGGGGCCAGGCAGGTGGTCCTGGCCCTGAAGGAGGCTTTCCCCCAGGGGGTGTACCTGGTGGGCGGGGCGGTGCGGGACGCCCTGCTTTCCCGCTCGGGGCCGGACCTGGACCTGGTGCTGGAGCCGGGGGTGCGGGTGGGGGAGGTGGCCCGCTTTCTTTCGGAGCGCTTCGGGGGAAGCTACGCTCTCCACTACGCCTTCGGCACCGGGCGGGTGCGCCTTCCCTTCGGCCTTTCTGTGGACCTGGCGGAAAGCCGGGAGGAGGTCTACCCCTACCCCGGGGCCCTGCCCCAGGTGCGCCCGGCCCCCATCGCCAAGGACCTGGAAAGGCGGGACTACACGGTGAACGCCATGGCCCTTTCCCTGGCCACCCTGGAGCTTTTGGACCTACGGGGGGCTCAAGGACCTGGAGGCCCGCCTCCTGAGGCCCCTCCACCCTCTTTCCTTCGTGGAGGACCCGAGCCGGATCGTCCGGGGGGCCCGCCTGGCGGCCCGGCTCGCTTTCCGCTTCGCCGAGGAGGCCTTGCGCATCCTCCCTCCCGCCCTCCTGCCCGAGGTGCTGCGCACGGCCAGCAGAAGCCGCCTCCGGGACGAGCTCCTTCTGACCCTCGAGGAGGACACCTTCTACGAGGCCCTGGCCCTTCTGGAGGAACTGGGAGCCCTGAGGCCCCTCTACGGCCTCTCCCTTCCCGAAAAGGCCCCCTTCGCCCGCCTCCGCCTTCCCGAGGACACCTTGGGAAGGGCCCTTGTGGAAGCCAGGCTTTTGCTCCTGCTCTTCTCCCAGGAAGACCCCCTGGGCAGGGCACGGGCCCTGGCCGTGCCCAAGCGCCTCCAGGAGGACCTGGCCCTCCTCTTGCAGGCCAAGAGGGGAGAGGAGGTGCCGAAGGAGGCCCTGGACAAGGAGCCCTTGCGGAGCGTTTTTCTGGCCCTTTTCCCCGAGCGGGAGGCTTGGCTCAGGGAAAGGCGGCGGGTCCTCCGGGGGCGGGACCTCTTGGAGATGGGCCTCCCCCCGGGCCCCAAGGTGGGGGAGGTTCTGAGGAGGGTGGCCGAGGCCCGGGCCCGGGGGAGGTGCGCACCTTTGAGGAAGAGCTGGCTTTAGCCCGTAAACTGGTGGGCGATGGGACTCTTTCCCCTCCTCAATGACCCCCCGGTCTTCCTGGTGGCCTTCGCCCTAGCCGCCCTCGGCCTCATCCTTCACAACCTCTTCCAGGCCTGGCTGGCCGACCGTTACGGGGAAACGGCCCCCAGGCGCTACGGCTTTCTCTCCCTGGACCTTAGGGTGCACCTGGAGCCTTTGGGGCTTCTCCTTCTCCTCCTTCTGGGCTTCGGTTGGCCCCGTTTCGTGCCCACGAACCTTCCCGGGCGCAAGGGGGCCTTCGTGGCCTCATGGGCCCCTTGGGGTTTTTCGTGGCCGCCTTCCTCTATGGCCTTCTCGCCCGCTTTCTGCCCTATCCCTTCGGCGAGGGGCTTTTCGTGGCCCAAAGGCTCATGCTCCTCCACGCCGCCATCTACCTCTTCCCCGTGCCGCCCTTGGACGGGGCCAAGGCCCTTTACGCCGTGGGCGGGTACGAGACCCGCCGCTTCTTGGACCGGTTGGCCTCCTACGGCCCCTTGGGCTTCCTCCTCATCTTCCTCCTCCTCTCCTACACCGGGGTTACGGGCTCCGTGGTCCAGGGGCTTGCGGGGCTTCTGGGGGTCTTGTATCGGGCCTTGGGCCTGTGAGCCCCGCGAGGATGAGCATGATCGGCCTTCTCCAGCAGGACCCCCTGGCCTTCGCCCTCGCCTTCTCGGCCCTCCTCTTGAGCCTCGGCCTCCACGAGTGGGCCCACGCCTACGCCGCCTTCCGCTTCGGGGACCCCACCCCCCGGCGGTGGGGGCGCCTCACCCCAAACCCCCTCCGGCATCTGGACCCCTTGGGCACGGTCCTCCTTCTCCTAGCGGGCTTCGGCTGGGCCAAGCCCGTGCCCGTGAACCCTGGGGCCTTCCGCCGTTACCGCTTGGGGCTTTTCGTGGTCTCCATCGCCGGCATCGCCATCAACCTGGCCTTGGCCGTGCTCCTCGCCCTTTTGGTGCGGGGGCTTTTCGCCCTGGACCCGTGGGGCGTGGTCCAGACCTTCCGGGGAGAGACCAAGACCTTCACCGGGGTCTTGGCCCTGGGCCTCTTCTTCGCCAGCAGCCTCAACCTGGTTCTGGCGGTGTTCAACCTCCTGCCCATCCCCCCTTTGGACGGCTCCAAGATCCTGCAAAGCCTTCTGCCCCTCTCCTGGCAGCCCTTCCTTTGGCGCCTGGAGCAGTACGCCTGGCTTTCCTTCCTCCTTATCCTCACCGTGCTCCGGGGGCCCATCCAGGAGGTGTTGGGCTTCGCCCGGCGGGTTTTTTTTCGGCGTGTTTTTCGGCTAGAATGGCTCCATGCGCTCTTTGAGCCTTCTTTTATCGGTCCTCGCCCTTTTGCTTCTCCTCCCTGCCCTCCTTCCCCTTCTGGCTGGCTCAACTGGTTGGTGATCCCCCTGGCCCTGCTGGGGGCGGGTCTGGGGGTGCTTTTTGGGGAGGAGAGGGCCTGGAAGCTCGGACTACTGGTCCTTGGGGTGGCCGCCTTGCGCCTACTGCTGGGGGGCGGTCTCCTCTAGCCAGCCCCGGAGGACCCGCAGGTTCCAGGCGTCCTCCTCCGGGCTCCTCGGAGTTTCCAGGATGAAGACCCGTCCCCGCAAGCGGGGGTCCAGGAGGACGCCTTTGAGACCTTCCCCGATCTGGCCTTGGAGGAGGTGGGCGTGATGGTCTATGCGGCTTCCCAAGCCCCCCACGGAGTCGTTGAGGTGCACCACCGGGACCCTTTCCAAGCCCACGGCCTGGTCCAGCTCGGAAAGGACCTCGCCGGGAGCGTCCTTCACGGGGTACCCGGCGGCGAAGGCGTGGCAGGTGTCCAGGCAGACCCCCATGGGGGTATCGGCCACGAGCCAGGCCAACTCCTCAAAGCGGGCCCCTATCTTTTCCCCTCCGCCCGCGGTGTTTTCCAGAAGGAGGCGGGGCCTTTCCCGCACCCCGGCGAGGCGGAGGGCCTTGAGGGCCCCTTCCCGCACCCTCTCGGGGCTTCCCGAGCCCGGGTGGACCACCACGTACTCCAGGCCGAGGAGACGGGCCTTTTCCAGGTCGTCGGCGAGCTCATGACGCTCTTCTCCCAAAGTTCCCCCTCCGCCCCGAGGTTCACCAGGTAGGAGGCGTGGATGACCCCGGGGAGCTCCCCTGCGGCCTCCCTTAGGGCGCGGAAGGCTTCTATCTCCGAAGGGAGAGGGCGCGCGTCTTCCAGCTCCTGGGGCTTTTGGCGAAGATCTGGAAGGCGGAAAGGCCCAGGCTCATGGCCTCCTCCACCGCCCCCGCCACCCCTTTCTTGCCGGCGATGGAGAGGTGAAAGCCGTAGCGGACCACGTTAATCCTCCAGCTCTAGGCGCACCGGGGTGGCCGAGAGGGCCCCGATGGCCTTGGCGGCGGCGTAGGAGAGGTCTATGATGTACCTTCCCCCGAAGGGCCCCGGTCGTTGATGCGCACCACCACGCTTCGGCCGTTTTTCAGGTTGGTCACCCGCACCCGGGTGCCGAAGGGCAAGGAGGGGTGGGCGGCGGTGAGGGCGTGCATGTCGTAGACCTCCCCGCTGGCCGTCTTTTTGCCGTGAAAGCCCGGCCCGTACCAGACGGCCAGGCCTTCCTGGAGGAAGCGGCCTGGCTTCGGGGAAGCCCCCACCCGCAGGACCTGCCCCGGGTAGATGCGTTCTCCGGTGAGGCCGTTGAGGCGCATGAGCTCCCTTACGCTCAGGCCGTGGGCCTTGGCGATGCGAAAGAGGGTGTCCCCCTTCTTGACGGTGTAGGTCTGGGCCAGGGCCAGGGAGAGGAGGAGGGGGAGGAGGAAGGAAAGGCGCACCTACACCTCCTGCCAGCCTCGAGGGAAGCGGGAAAGGAGCTCCACGCCTCCTTCCGTGAGGAGGACGAGTTCCTCTATCCGCACCCCGCCAAGCCCGGGAGGTAGACCCCGGGCTCCACGGTGACCACCATGCCGGCCTCCAGGACCTCCTCCGCATAGGGGGAAAGCCCCGGCCCCTCGTGCACGGCGAGGCCCACCCCGTGGCCCAGGGAGTGGACGAAGTAGCGGTCCAGGCCGTAGCCTTTGAGGACCTCCCGGGCCAGGGCGTCCACCTCCTTGGCCGGCTTCCCCGGGGCGAGGGCCACGAGGGCGGCCTCGAGGGCCTCCTCCACCGCCTGAAAGGCCCGGCGCAGTTCCCCTTCCACCTTTCCCAGGGCTAGGGTGCGGGTCATGTCCGAGTGGTACCCCTCGAGCCTAGCCCCCAGGTCCAGGGTGACCAGCTCGCCCTCTTGCAGCCGTTTTTCCGAGGCCCGGGCGTGGGGGAGGGCACCCCTTTCCCCCGAGGCCACGATGGGGGAAAGGCCACCCCCTCGGCCCCCCGCCTTTTGAGGAAGAACTCCAGTTCCAGGGCGATCTCCCGCTCCTCCACCCCGGGCCTGAGGAGGGGGAGGACGTGGGCCAGGGCCTCCTCCGCCAGGGCCTGGGCGCGGCGGATCCTCTCCACCTCCTCCGGGGTCTTCCTCAGCCTGAGCCTTTCCACCACCCTTTGGTGGGCACCCACTCCGCCGGGGAGGCTTCCCGCAGGCGCTCCAGGGCGGCGTAGGGCAGGTGCTCGGCTTCAAAGCCTACCCGGCCAGAAAGCCTCCGGTAGAGCTCTTCCCGTTCCTCCCGCCTGAGGACCTTGGCGGGGATCCGGCTTTCCCCTTCCGCCTCGGGGTAGCGGGGATCGGTGAGGAGGAAGGCCCCCTCACCCGTGACCAGGACCTGGGCGTCCTCGGGGTGGGGGAAGCCCGAGAGGTAGCGGACGTTCTCCGGCCGGGTGACGAGGAGGGCGTCAAGCCCCAGGGGCTCCAGGAGGTCCTTGGGCGCAAGCACGGGGGCACTATACCCCGAGGCCGCCCTTAGGTAAAGCGGCGGTAACCCCCGCGTTGGCTTTGCAACATGGGATGCGCCCACCATGGCTGGGAGAGGTTTTGGGGGCCCCGACGCGGTGGGGTGCTGCCGGCCTACTCCAGCCGGGCCAGGTGGAAGACCGCCTTGCCCTCTTCGTCCTCCACCCGCACCTCAAACCCCCAAAGAGCCCCTCCCGAAGGCCCGGGCCAGGGCCTCCTCGGCGATCCAGCGCCCGTGGCGCCTCAGGGCCTCGAGGTAGGGGCCTTCCGCCTGGTAGCCCACCCGGATGCGGTCCGAGACCTTGAGGCCCATCTCCTTGCGGGCCTGTTGCAGGAGGCGGAGGAGGTCTCGGGCCAGGCCCTCCAGGCGAAGGTCTTCCGTGACCTCCACCTTGAGGGCGGCCACGTACCCGTCCTTCTCCAGGGCCTGGTACCCTTCAGGGGCCTGGGCCTCGAGGAGGACCTCCTCCGGGAGGAGGGTGAGGGCCTGGCCTTCCACCTCCAGGGGGATGGCCTCCCCCTTCAGGGCCAGGGCCGCCACCCGCTCCCTCTCCCTTTCCAGGGCTTCCCGGATTTTGGGGACAAGCTTCCCGTACTTCTTCCCGAGGAGCTTGAGGTTGGGCAGGACCCGGTGGCGCAGCACCTCTTCTCCCGGCTCCAGCACCCGCACCTCCTTGACGTTGAGTTCCTCGGCGATCTCCGGGGCGAAGTGCCTGAGGCCCTCCCGCTCCAGAGGAGTGGGGGCGGTGACCAGGAGGAGGGGGAGGGGGGTACGGGTCTTCACCCCGCTTTTCGCCCGGGCCGAGCGGCCGAGGTCCACCACCTTGAGCACCGCCCGCATCTTGGCCACCAGGCTTCGTCGGCCAAGGCGGGGTCAACTTGCGGCCAGTCGGCCAGGTGGACGCTTTCCTTGGCCTCGGGGTGGAGGCTTCGCACCAGGTTCTGCCAGAGCACCTCGGCGAGGAAGGGCGTGAAGGGGGCGGAGAGCTTGGCCACCAGGACCAGGGCCTCGTAGAGGGTGGCGTAGGCCGACTCCCGGTCCAGGGCGTCCTCGTTCTTCCAGTACCGCCTCCTTCCCCGGCGCACGTACCACTGGGAGAGGTCCTCCACCACGAAGTCCCTGAGGGCGCGGGCGCTGGTGGTGGGGTCGTAGGCCTCGAGGGCCTCCGTTACCCGCTGGATGAGGTCCTGCATCCGGGCGAGAAGCCAGCGGTCCAGCTCGGGCCGCTCCTTGGGGGCGGGAGGGTTCTTCAGGTCGGGCCGATCCAGGTTGGCGTAGGTCACGAAGAAGCTGTAGACGTTCCAGAGGGTCAGGAAGTAGTCCCGCACCGTTTCCCGCACCAGATTGGGCCCGAAGCGCCGGTCGGCCTCGGGGGGAGCGGAGACGTAGATGTACCACCTCAAGGCGTCCGCCCCGAACTCCCGCAGGATGTCCCAGGGGTCCACCACGTTCCCCTTGGACTTGGACATCTTCTGCCCCTTCTCGTCCAGGATGAGGCCGTGGCAGATCACGTTCTTGAAGGCGATGGAGCCGAAGAGCATGACCCCGAGCTGGTGCAAGGAGTTGAACCAGCCCCGGGTCTGGTCAATGCCCTCGGAGATGAAGTCGGCGGGGAAACTCTCCTGGAATTCCTCCTGGTTTTCAAAGGGGTAGTGCAGGGAGGCGAAGGGCATGGCCCCCGAGTCGTACCAGACGTCAATCACGTAGGGAACCCGGCGCATGGTCCCCCCGCAGGCGCACCCCAGCTCCACCTGGTCCACGTAGGGGCGGTGGGGGTCAAAGGGCTTGGGGAGGGGCTTCGTGGCCCTTGCTTTGAGCTCCTGGAAGCTCCCGATGGCCTCCTCCTTGCCGCAGGATTCGCAGACCCAGATGGGCAGGGGCGTCCCCCAGTAGCGGTTGCGGCTTAGGGCCCAGTCCACCAGGTTCCTCAGCCACTCCCCATAGCGCCCTTCCTTGATGTGGGGCGGCACCCACCCGATCTCCTGGTTTTTCTTTAGAAGTTCTTCCTTGAAGCGGGTGTTCCGGATGAACCAGGTCTCCGTGGCGTAGTACATGAGGGGGGTGGAACACCGCCAGCAGTGGGGGTAGCTGTGAAGGTAGCTCTCCTCCTTGAAGAGAAGGCCCCGCCCCTTGAGGTCCTTGAGGATGGCCCGGTTGGCCTCGCGGAAGAAGAGGCCCCTAAAGGGCTCCACCAAGAGCTTTCCCTCCTCGTCCACCGTCTTCAGCATGGGAAGGCCGTAGGCCCGGGCGGTTTCCAGGTCCTCGGCGCCGAAGGCGGGGGCCTGGTGGACGATGCCCGTGCCGTCTTCCCGGCTCACGTACCCGGCCAGGACCACGAAGTACCCCTTCTCCACCTCCTGGGGGTAGGGGGGCGCGTAGGCGAGGCCCTCCAGCGCCTTGCCCGGGAAGGTCTTAAGGACCGGGGCTTCCTCCCCGAGAAGCTTCTTCCCAAGCCCCTCCTCCAGGATGAGGGCCTCTTCCCCCACCTGGAAGGCGGCGTAGGCGTACTCCGGGTGGACCGCCGCCGCCACGTTTCCGGGCAGGGTCCAGGGGGTGGTGGTCCAGACGAGGAGGCTGGCCTTGGCCAGCCCCAGCTTCTGGGGTTCCTTAAGGGGCAGGCGCACGTAGACCGAGGGATCGGTGATCTCCTTGTAGCCTAGGGCGAGCTCGTGGGAGGAGAGAGGGGTGCCGCAGCGGGGGCAGTAGGGCACCACCTTGTGGTCCCGGTAGAGGAGCCCCCGGTCAAAGAGGTTCTTCAAGCTCCACCAGATGCTCTCAATGTAGGAGGGCTGCAGGGTGGCGTAGGCGTTTTCCAGGTCCACCCAGTAGGCGAGGCGCTCGGTGAAGGCCTCCCACTCCTTCTCGTAGGCGAAAACGGATTCCCGGCAGGCCTGGTTGAAGCGCTCAATGCCGTAGGCCTCGATCTCCTTTTTGCTCTTGAGGCCCAGCTTCTTCTCCACCTCCAGCTCCACGGGAAGCCCGTGGGTGTCCCAGCCCGCGCGCCTTGGCACGTAGTAGCCCCGCATGGTCTTGTACCGGGGAAAGAGGTCCTTGTAGCTCCGGGCCTGGGCGTGGCCCACGTGGGGGAGGCCGTTGGCGGTGGGGGGGCCTTCGTAGACGGTGTAGCGGGGGCCGCCCTTGCGGTTCTCCACGCTCTTCTGGAAGATCTTCTCCCGTTTCCAGAAGGCCAAGACCTCTTCCTCCATCTGGGGAAAGTTGGGCTCGCCGACCTCCTTGAACATCCCTCACCTCCTAAGCAAGACGTCCGCGCCTCAAGGCGCGGACGAAAGCTTGCGCTTCCGCGGTACCACCGCGCTTCCTGGGGAAGGCCCCCAGGCCCTCGTTGAGGCGCTATAACGGGCGCCACCCGGCGGGCATTACTCGGGGCTGGCCCTTTCCTCCCGCGGCTCCGGGGCGATCTTCCCACCTTTCCTCACCGCCGGGCTTCCACCCTCCCCGGCTCGCTTTTAGGCTCTTGGAAAGGGGTACTCTCCCCATCCTCGCCTTTACAACCTGTGCCCCCTGGGGTAGAATCCCCCGTTGGCGGCTAAGGCCATGCTAGCAGCCCTTCCTCTCCCTTGACAACCGCCCGGCAAGGTCTGCTAGACTCAGGCTAAGCCGGTCCTCTTCCCGTCAAAAGGAGCCTAGCCATGGAGCTTTACTTGGACACAGCTAACTTGGAGGAGATACGGGAGATTGCCGGTTGGGGGGTCCTCTCCGGGGTCACCACCAACCCTACCTTGGTGGCCAAGGAGTTCGCCGCCAAGGGGGAGAGGCTTACCTGGGAGGGGTTTCGGGCGCACCTAAAGGCCATTTGCGAGGCGGCGGGAGGACCCGTTTCCGCCGAGGTGACGGCCCTCGAGGCCCCCGCCATGGTGGCGGAGGTAGCGCCTGGCGGAGATCCACCCCAACATCGTGGTCAAGCTCCCCACCACCGAGGAGGGCCTCAAGGCCTGCAAGCGGCTTTCCACCGAGGGGATCCGGGTCAACATGACCCTGATCTTCTCGGCCAACCAGGCCCTTCTGGCGGCCAGGGCCGGGGCGGCTTACGTAAGCCCCTTCCTGGGCCGGGTGGACGACATCTCCTGGGACGGGGGAGAGCTTCTGCGGGAGATCGTGGAGCTTCTCCAGGTGCAAGACCTCCCGGCGCGGGTTATCGCCGCCTCCATCCGCCACCCCCGCCACGTCACCGAGGCCGCCCTTTTGGGGGCGGACATCGCCACCATGCCCCACGCCGTGTTTAAACAGCTCCTCAAGCACCCCCTCACGGACATCGGCCTCAAGCGGTTTATGGAGGACTGGGAGAAGGTCAAGCCATGAAGCGGAAAGCGGAAGTCCAAGAAGCCCCTCTTTCCTACCAGGAGCTTTCGGCCAAGATCCTGCCCGAGTTGCACCTCCTGGCCCAGGAAGCCGGCATCGAAGGCTACAAGCGCATGAAGAAGGACCAGCTCATCATGGCCCTCCTGGAGCGCCAGACCCAGGGGGAGGGGCTACAGCTGGTCAAGGGCTATCTGGAGATCAGCCCCGACGGGTACGGCTTCCTGACGGAGAGCCTTTACAACCTGGAGTCCCGGGTGGCCATCGTCTCCGCCGGCTCATCCGCCAGTACGCCTTAAGGAGCGGGGACTACATCGTGGGCCGGGTGCGCCCGCCCCGGGAGAACGAGCGCTACGGCACCCTCCTAAAGGTGGAGGCGGTCAACGACCTGGACCCCGAGACCGCCAAGAACCGCCCCCGTTTTGACGAGCTCATCCCCCAGTTCCCCGACCGGCAGATCCGTCTGGAAACTACCCCGGACGAGCTCTCCACCCGGGTCATCGACCTCCTGGCCCCCATCGGCCGGGGCCAGCGTGGCCTCATCGTAGCCCCGCCCAAGGCGGGGAAGACCACCCTCCTCAAGAAGATCGCCAACGCCGTTCTCAAGAACGAGCCCGACATCAAGGTCATCGTCCTCCTCATCGACGAGCGGCCCGAGGAGGTGACGGACTTCCGGGAAAGCGTCCAGGGGGCCGAGGTCATCGCCAGCACCTTTGACGAGCCGCCCCAGAACCACATCCGGGTGGCGGAGTTCGTGCACGAGCGGGCCAAGCGCATCGTGGAGGAGGGGGGGCACGTGATGATCCTCCTGGACTCCATCACCCGCCTGGCCCGGGCCAACAACCTGGTGACCCCGCCCACGGGGCGGACCCTTTCAGGGGGCTTGGACTCGGCGGCCCTCTACTTCCCCAAGCGCTTCCTGGGGGCGGCGCGGAACATCCGGGGAGGGGGAAGCCTCACCATCTTGGCCACCGCCCTCGTGGAGACGGGAAGCCGCATGGACGACGTGATCTTTGAGGAGTTCAAGGGCACGGGCAACATGGAACTCCACCTTTCCCGCCGCCTGGAGGAGCGCCGCATCTTCCCGGCCATCGACATCCTGAAGTCCGGCACGAGGCGGGAGGAGCTCCTTTTGGGGGAGGAGGTGGTGCACAAGATGTGGCTTCTGCGCAAGGTCTTGGCGGACATGGACCCCGCCGAGGCCATGGAGATGCTCCTCGCCCGGCTGGCCCGCACCAAGAGCAACAAGGAGTTTTTGGCCTCCTTGGCGGCCCGGTGATACCCCTTCATGTGAACCCTTCGCCCAAGCCCAGGCGTGGTGCCGGGGCCCCACGCTGGCTTGGGCCAGCATGGGGTGGTATGAGGCCCCCTCCGCCCCTTGCCATGGAACCGGGTGAGGCTGGTATAATCCCCCGGGGTTTTGGGGTTTCCTTTTTGGAGGTGACGGTTGCGGGCATTCCAAGGCGTGTATTTCCTCGTGGCGGCCCTCGCTTGGGCGCAAGCCAACCCCCTGGTCTTAAGCCCCATCCCCCTGCCGGAGGCCACGGTGGAGGTGGGCCAGGCCCCCAGGAAGGGCTGGGTTCTCTACCGGGTGAAGCCGGGGGACACCCTGGCGGGAATCGCCGCCCGCTACGGGGTGGACCCTAGGCACATCCAGTGGTCCAGCGGCCTGGAGGACGACCGCCTTCGGGTGGGGCAGGAGCTCCGCATCCCCTTGGTGGCGGCCGAGGAGCGGGAGCCCCGTGTGCCCCCTGGGGTGGTGGCC
Source organism: Thermus sp. JCM 17653 (assembly GCA_001311585.1). Taxonomy (GTDB): domain Bacteria; phylum Deinococcota; class Deinococci; order Deinococcales; family Thermaceae; genus Thermus. The sequence goes on along the minus strand of BBBN01000016.1, from coordinate 2,399 downwards.
TACCGGGTGCGCCCGGGGGATACCCTGGTTTCCTTGTCCCAGCGCTTCGGCCTTTCCCCCTTGGAGCTGGTGTCCGCCAACCCCTCCCTGGAGAGCCTAGACCGGTTGGTGGCGGGGAGCGTGATCTACATCCCCAAGGGGGCTAAGGGGCTCCTCGTGGCCCTGCCCGAGGGGGAGACCCTGGTGTCCTTGGCCTTGCGGTTTGGCCTTTCCCCGGTGAAGGTGGCCCAGGCCAACGGGGTGAAGGACCCCACGGCCCTGAGGCCGGGGGATCTGGTCCTCCTTCCTGGAATCCAGGCCAAGACCACCTACCAGCGGCTCCTGGCCAAGCAGGAGGAAGAGCGAAGGGCCCGCCTCGAGGCCGAGCGCAGGCGCCAGGAGGAGCTTAGGCGGCTGGCCGAGGAAAGGAGGCGGCAGGAAGCCCAAAGGCAGGCCCGGCTTCGCCAAGCCCAGGCTCCCAAACCCCAGGTGCGCCGGGTGAGCTACCAGGAGGGCGGGATGCGCTGGCCCCTTTCCGGCTTCCAGATCACCACCTACTTCGGGCAGCGGGGGGCGTTTCAGCGCTTCCACACCGGGATAGACCTCGCCGCCCCCTACGGCACCCCCATCTACGCCGCCAAGGCCGGCCAGGTGGAGGTGGCGGGCTGGAGCTCGGTGGGCTACGGTTTCCACGTGGTCCTGGACCACGGGGGCGGGGTGGAGACCCTTTACGCCCACATGTCCCGCATCGCCGTGCGGGCCGGAGAGTGGGTGGAGGCGGGGCAGGTGATCGGCTACGTGGCTCCACGGGCTGGTCCACGGGGCCCACCTCCACTTTGAGGTGCGGGTGGGCGGGGTGGCCCGGAACCCCTTGGCCTACCTGCCTTGAGCGCCCGCCAACTGGGTTTTCCCCGGCATGCCTCAACTCCAAGGCGTCCTGGGATGCCCAGGTTTTGTGCCCCAGGTCCCTTGACCCTGGGGAGCGTAAGCTAGAGGATGGAGGGCGGGATGGAAAAGGGAACTTTCCAGATCAAGACGGGCTTTGCCGAGATGTTCAAGGGCGGGGTGATCATGGACGTGACCACCCCGGAGCAGGCGGTGATCGCCGAGGAGGCGGGGGCGGTGGCGGTGATGGCCCTGGAAAGGGTCCCCGCCGATATCCGGGCCCAAGGCGGGGTGGCCCGCATGTCCGACCCCAAGATCATCAAGGAGATCATGGCGGCGGTGTCCATCCCGGTGATGGCCAAGGTGAGGATCGGCCACTTCGTGGAGGCCATGATCCTCGAGGCCCTCGGGGTGGACTTCATCGACGAGTCCGAGGTCCTGACCCCCGCCGACGAGGAGCACCACATCGACAAGTGGAAGTTCAAGGTGCCCTTCGTGAACGGGGCCCGGGACCTGGGGGAGGCCCTCCGCCGCATCGCCGAGGGGGCGGCCATGATCCGCACCAAGGGAGAGGCGGGGACGGGCAACGTGGTGGAGGCGGTGCGCCACGCCCGCACCATGTGGAAGGAGATCCGCTACGTCCAGTCCCTCCGGGAGGACGAGCTTGTGGCCTACGCCAAGGGGATCGGGGCTCCCTTGGAGCTCGTGAGGTGGGTCCACCAGCACGGCCGCCTTCCCGTGGTGAACTTCGCCGCCGGGGGGATCGCCACCCCGGCCGACGCCGCCTCATGATGCACCTGGGCATGGACGGGGTCTTCGTGGGAAGCGGCATCTTCAAGTCCGGGGACCCCAGGAAAAGGGCCCGGGCCATCGTGCGGGCCGTAACCCACTACAACGACCCCGAGGTCCTGGCCGAGGTGAGCGAGGACCTGGGCGAGCCCATGGTGGGCATCAACCTGGACCAGCTCAAGGAGGAGGAAAGGCTTGCCAAGCGGGGCTGGTAGGGCGGTCTGCGGGGTTTACGAGATCCACCCCGAAAGGGTGGAGAAGGCCCGGGCCGCCCTTCCGGAAGAAAGGGTGCTTCAGGAAGCCTCCCTTCTCCTCAAGGCCCTCGCTGACCCCACGAGGATGCGCCTCCTCCTGGCCCTTAGAGCGGCGGGGGAGCTTTGCGTCTGCGACCTCGCCCTCCTCGCCGGGGTCTCGGTTTCGGCGGTGAGCCACCAGCTCAGGCTTCTCCGCCAGGCGCGGCTCGTGGACTTCCGCCGGGAGGGGAAGCAGGTCTACTACCGCCTCGCCGACCGGCACGTGGAGGCCCTTTTGGAGGGGGCCTTGGCCCACGCGGAAGAAAACACTTGAACAATTAATCAAACGATGCTACCTTGGGGACATGAAGGCTCCCAGGGTGCGCGTCTTCCGGGTGGAGGGCATGGACTGCGCCGACTGCGCCCGCAAGGTGGAATCCGCCCTCCAGGAGGTGCCGGGGGTGGTGGGGGTCCAGGGTGAGCTACGCCAGCGGCAAGGCCTACCTGGCCTGG
>BBBN01000015.1 GCA_001311585.1 Thermus sp. JCM 17653 | reverse complement strand
CCCCCGAGGCCCACCAGGGCAGGCCCCCCTCCAGGGGGAGGAGCGCAGGTGCCCCTCCACCGCCCGCTCCAGGGCCCGGACCTCCCCCTTCTTGGGGGGGTCCGAGGGGAGGAAGGCCTCGGTGAGCCGGAGGGCTCCCAGAGGGAGGGCCCGCCCCCAGCGGAAGCGGCGCCCCTCCATGAGGGAGACCTGGGCGCTCCCCTCCCTGGTCCACCACCAGGCTGCCTCCAGGGGAAGGGCGTTGGCCACCGCCAGAACCCCGAGCCGGGCCTCCTCCTCCCCTGTGAGGACCCTGGGGGCGAGGCCCAGGCGGACGGCCTCCTCCACCACGCCCTGCCCGTTTTCGGCGTCCCGCACGGCGCTGGTGGCCAGGACCAAGGTCTCCTCCGGGGCCAGGGCCTGGAGGAAATCGGCGAAGGCCCTCAGGGCTTTCTTTCCCCTTTCCAGCGCCCCCTCGGCGATCCTCCCCCGGGAAAGCCCCTCCCCCAGGGCCACCGCCTCCCGGAGCTCGTCCAGAAGCTGGAAGGACCGCCCGGGCCCGTAGCCGAAGAGCACCAGGCGGAAGGTGCCCGAGCCCAGGTCCAGCACTGCAAGCCTCCGGCCCCTGACCGCTTCCTGACTTTCTCCTGAGGTAACCTGGAGCAAATGCACCTCCTGCCCGAGCAGAGCTGGCTCCAGTTTAACCGCAGGGTGCTCCTCCAGACGGAGCGCCCCGACTTCCCCCTCCTGGAGAGGATGCGCTTTCTCGCCATCTGGAACCGCAACCTGGACGAGTTCTTCGCCGCCCGCATCGCCAAACCCTTCCTGCAGGCCCGGGGAAGCCTCGAGCACCTGGCCCTCCTGGAAGAGGCCAAGGCCCAGGCCCGCCTGGCCCAGGAGCGCTACCGGGGCCTTCTGGAGGAAGCCTCCCCCCGTCTTCGGGTGCTGAATCCCGGGGAGCTGGACGAGCTGGACTGGCTCTACTTCCGGGTCTACCTGGCGGAGGTGGTGGCCCCCAAGACGGACCTTATCCCCTGGGAGGCGGCCTACGACCTCAGCCACGGGGCCCTCTACCTCGCCTCGGAGGAATACCTGGTACGCCTCCCCCAGGACCTCCCCCGCCTTTTGCCCGTCCCGGGGCGGGAGGGCGCCTACGTGCGCCTGGGGGCCCTTATGCGGGCCAGGAGCGACCTCTTCCTGCCGGAGGCGGCTCCCCTTTACGAGCTCCGGGTCCTGAGGCTTTTGGAAAGCGAGCGGGCCCGGGCGGACTGGGACGAGCTGGTGGAGAGCCTCGAGGCCCGCCAGGAGGGCACCCCCACCTTTTTGCTTTTGGAGGGGGGCTTCCCGGCCGCGTGGCTCTCCCGGCTCCGGGAGGCCCTGGGCCTCCTGGAAGCCGAGGTCCTCACCCTCCCTCCGCCTCTGAACCTGGCCCTGGTGGACCGTCTGGTGGCCGAGGGGCCCCCCGAGTGGCGCTTCTCCCCCTTGCGCCCCGCGAGGCCCAGGGCCTTCTTCAAAAACCCCCTGGGCCGCCTCGGGAAGGGGGACCTCCTCCTCTACCACCCCTGCGAGGACTACGCCGCCGTGGAGCGCTTCGCCGAGGCCGCCCTGGCTCCTGAGGTGGAGGAGGTCTGGGCCACCCTCTACCGCACCGGGGAGGAAAACCCCCTGGCCGAGGCCCTAATCCGGGCGGCCCGGGCGGGCAAGCGGGTCCACGTCCTTCTGGAGGGCCGGGCCCGGTTCGACGAGCTCCTGAACCTTTCCTGGTACCTGCGCTTCCTGCGGGCGGGGGTGCGGGTCCTGCCGCTTCCCGAGCGGAAGGTCCACGCCAAGGCCCTCCTCCTCCTCACCCGCGAGGGGGGTACGCCCACCTGGGCACGGGCAACTACAACCCGCAAAACGGCCGCCAGTACACGGACTTTTCCCTGTTCACCGCCCGGGAGGAGGTGGTGGAGGAGGTGCGGCGCTTTTTCTCGGCCATGGCCCAGGGGGAGGCGCCGGAGCTACGCCTCCTGGCCACGGGAGAAGCCATCCGAAAGCGCCTCCTGGAGGGTATCCAGGAGGAAGCGCACCCCGAGGGGCGGATCCTCTTCAAGTTCAACCACCTCACCGATCCCCAGGTGCTGAGGGCCCTGGCCGAGGCGGCGGAAAAGGGGGCCCGGGTGGACCTCCTGGTGCGGAGCACCCTCACCCTCCTCCATCCCCGCTTCCGTGCCCGAAGCCTGGTGGGTCGCTTCCTGGAGCACGCCCGGGTGGCGGTTTTCCGGAGCGGGGGGAAGTGGCGGATCTACCTCACCAGCGCCGACGCCATGCCCCGAAACTTCCAGAACCGCTTTGAGCTCCTCTTTCCCGTGCTGGACAAGGAGGCAAAGGACAAGGTCCTGCGGGTCCTGAGGCGGCAGCTCAAGGACGGGCGGAACGCCTTCCTCCTCACCCCGGAGGGAATGGAGCCCCTGTGGGGTGGGGAAAGGGACGGGCAGGGGTGCCAGCGGGGATGACTTTCTCCTGACAGGCAGGGCGTACACCGTAAGCGTGCGAGCCTGGGCCTTTCTCCTTCCCACGGCCCTTTTCCTCCTGGCCTTCACTTACCTCCCCGCCCTCCGGGTGGCCGTGGAGGGCCTTTCGGCCCTTTCCAGCCTTCTCGCCCCGGAGAACCTGAACGCCCTCCGGGTAACCCTCCTCTACACGCTTCTCACCGTGCCCCTCTCCATTCTCCTCGGCCTCCTGGCCGCCCTGGCCCTGGAGGGGAGAGGCTTCTTGCGCCAAGCCTTGCGGCCCTGGTCTTCCACCCGGTGCTCCTGCCCACGGTGGCTTTCGCCGCCGTCTTCCTCTACCTCCTGAACCCCCTAGGGCTTAAGGGATCTCCTTCAGGCCGTGGGCCTGCAGAACCCCTTGGGGGACCCCCGTGGGGCCTTTCTCGCCGTAGTCCTGGTGGGGGTCCTGAAGGACGCGGGGCTTTACATGCTCTACTACCTGGCCGGCTCCAGAACCTGCCCAAGGAGCTCCTGGACGCTGCCCGGGTGGACGGGGCGGACCGGGTAGCCACCTTCCTCAAGGTCACCTGGCCCCTCCTCACGCCCACCACCTTTTTCGTGGGGGTGATGGCCGCCTTGGGAGCTCTACGCAACGTGGACCACATCTTCGTCCTCACCAAGGGAGGCCCCGTGGGGGCCACCGACCACCTCCTCTACCGGGTCTACACCCTGGGCTTCGAGTACTTTGACTTCCCTGCGGCCTCGGCCTTGAGCCTCGCCCTCCTCGCCCTCCTCACCCTCCTCGCCCTCCTGGCCCTGCCCCGCCTGGAAAGGGGGGTGCACTATGACGCTTAGGGGGATGGGCCGCCTGACGGGGCGCTTGGGGGGAGGGCGCCTCGGGCTAGCGGGGTACCTCCTCCGGGACCTCCCCGCCCTCCTGGTGGCCCTTCCCTTCCTTGCCCTGGCGGGCTTCACCCTCCTCGCAGCCTTCACTCCTACGGAAAGCCTCAACCGGGGGGAGATCGGCCCACTCACCCTGGAAAACCTCAGGTTGGCGTGGGCCTCCGCCGACTTTCCAAGGCTTTATCTGAACACGGCCCTCTTCGCCTTTGGGCTCCTTGGGGTACAGCTTTTCACCGTAGCCACCGCAGGCTTCGCCCTGGCCCAGCTGGGGGCCCGGGGGAACAACCTGGCCTTTTACCTGGTCCTCCTGCAGCTCTTCCTGCCCCCCTCGGCCCTCATCCTCCCCAACTTCCTTGCCCTAAAGGCCTTGGGGCTCACGGACTCCCTGGTGGGCCTGGCCCTTCCCTACGTGGCCTCGGCCACGGGGGCCTTCCTCCTGCGGCAGGGGTTCCGGCAGATCCCCAGGGAGCTGGTGGAGGCGGCCGTGGTGGATGGAGCCAGCCCCTGGCAGGTCCTCACCCGGGTTCTCCTCCCCTTGGTCCGGCCCCATCTCGCCGCTTTCAGCCTGGTAAGCCTGGTCTACCACTGGAACGAGTTTCTCTGGCCTCTGGTGGTCCTGCAGAGCCCGGAAAAGCGGGTCCTTTCCCTGGGGTTCGCGAGCTTTGCCCGCTCCGCCGAGAGCGGCATGGAGTGGGGACTCATCGCGGCGGGGGCCCTCTTGGTGGGCCTTCCCGTTCTTCTCGCTTTTGCCCTCTTCCAGAGGGCCTTCGTGGAGTCCTTCGCCCGAAGCGGGCTGAAGGGATGAAGGATGAGGGAGGTTAGGTATGCGGAACCTGTGGAGGACGTGGATTTGGGTAGGCCTGCTAAGCCTTGGTTGGGCCCTGGGCCAGAAGACCACCATCACCTTTTACTACCCGGTAGGGGTCGCGGGGCCCCTAGCCCGCTTCATCGAGGGCTACGTGGCGGAGTTTGAGAAGCAGAACCCCGACATAGAGGTGAAGACGGTTTTCGGCGGAAACTACGAGGAAAACCAGGCCAAGGTGGTGGCGGCCATCAAGGCGGGCACCCCTCCCGACACGGCCATCCTCCTCTCCCAGCAGCTCTTCACCCTGCTCTCCATGGGCGCCATTGAGCCTTTGATCCTTATATCGCCAAGGACCCCGAGCTCAAGCGGGCGGTGGCCGACTTCTTCCCCGCCTTCATGATGAACTCCACCTTGGACGGGAAGGTCTACAGCCTGCCTTTCCAGCGCTCCACTCCCATCCTCTACTACAACAAGGAGGCCTTCAAAGAAGCCGGCCTAGACCCTGAAAAGCCCCCCACCACCTGGGACGAGCTGGTGGAGTACGCCAAGAAGCTCACCAAGCGCGACCCGCAGGGAAGGGTGGTGCGGTACGGCCTGGCCATCCCCACGGAGGACCGCTCCACCTGGCTCCTGGAGGGCTGGTGATCCAGGCGGGAGGCCTGCTCTACGACCCCCAGGGGAGGGGGTGCAAGGTCTTGGTGAACACGGAGCCCGTGCGGCAGGCCATGCAGTTCAAGCGGGACCTGGCCGCGGTGCACAAGGTGAGCCCTGAGGGGGTCATCGCCTGGGGTACCACCCCCGGGGACTTCGCCGCAGGGAAGGTGGCCATGATCTACCACTCCACAGGCTCCCTGGGATTCATCCGCAACAACGCCCGCTTCCCCTTCGGCACCGCCTTCCAGCCAAAAAGGTGCGCTTTGGGGTGCCCACGGGCGGGGCCAACTTCTACCTCTTCAAGGGCTCTGACCCCAACAAACGCGAGGCCACCTTGCGGTTTGTCAAGTTCATGACCAGTCCCGAGCTCCAGGCCCGCTGGAGCTTGGATTCGGGCTACGTGGCGGCCCGGCGTAGCAGCTGGAACCTGCCCATCATGAAGGAGTACGTGGCCAAGTGGCCCCAGGCCCTCACCGCTCGGGAGCAGCTGGCCTACGCCAAAGCGGAGCTCCCCGTCTACAACCTCCAGCAGGTGAAAGACATCATCGCCGAGGCAGAACAAGCCGTGGTCTTGGGACGGAAGAACGTGCGCGAGGCCACGAGAGAGGCCCAGGACCGGGTGGACCAGGCCCTGGCCCCTTTCTGCGGGCGTAGGGTAGGGGAGGAAAGGGGCGTCCCGGGGGTCCGGGACGCCCCTGACGGTTTCTTGACAGGGAAAGGGTAGCCTACCGGCGTATGCGTAGCAAGGTGTTCTCTTTGCTCTTCCTTTCCGGGCTAGGCCTGGCCCAGGGAAGCCTCATCCTCTACACCTCGGAGGTTTTGGCGGACGTCAACGCCCTGGTGCAGGCCTTCCAGCGGCAAAACCCAGGGGTGGAGATCAAGGTCTTTCGTTCGGGAACCGGGGAGGTGGTCGCTAAGATCCGGGCCGAGCTGGAGGCCGGGAATCCCCAGCCGGACCTCCTCTGGTTCGCCAACGAGGACTTTCTCAAGGAGTTGGCGGCCAGGGGTCAGCTTCGGCGGGTGCCCCTCACCACCCCGGGCTATCCTGCCCAGTACGCATCGGGCGGGGGGCTTTACTACGAGGTGCGCCTGCTCTACAACGTCTTCGGGGTAAATCGCCAGGTGGTGCGCCAACCGCCGAACACGTGGCAGGACTTGCTCCGTCCGGAGTATCGGGGGACGGTGGCCATGCCCGACCCCAACTTTTCCGGAGCCGCGCTGGCCACTGTGGGTACCCTGGTCCACCGCCTGGGCTTTGACTACTTCTTCCGGCTCAGGGAGAACGGTCTCAAGATCGAGCAGTCCAATCCGGTGTTACAACAGAAACTGGCCCGGGGCGAGTACGGGGTGAGCATCACCACCGACTTCGGCCTGCGGCAGGAGGCCGCTAAGGGGGCGCCCTTGGAAGTGGTCTACCCCAAAGACGGGGCCATCCTCGTGCCTACCCCTATTGCTGTGACCTCCTGGAGCAAGAACCCAGAGCTTGCGGGGCGCTTTCTTCGCTTCCTCCTCTCCCCCGAGGCCCAACGCATCTTCGTCGAGCGGGGCTATTACCCGGTGATGCCGGATGCGCCCAAGCCCAAGGGCGCGCCGGAGAAGGTGGTGGGCCTACGGGCTCGCTTTGCCGACCCGGATACCCTGGACCGCTTCAACCAACTCATGGGGCTCCGGAGGTGAGCATGCGCGTACTGGTACTCATAACCTTTTTGCTGCTGGCGGGTTTTGCGCAGGTGAGCCGGGTAAGCCTTGCCCCGTACGTTGCCGGGGCTCAGCTACCCGACGTGAATGCGCTACTCCAGGGCTTCCGCGCGGAGGAACCGGGGCGGAGGTGAAGGTCTTTCGCTCGGGAGCAGGGGAGGTAGCGGCCAAGCTCCGCCCCGAGCTCGAGGCGGGCAACCTCCAGCCCGACCTGATCTGGGTGGTGAGGGAAGGACTTTTCCGCGAACTTGGCCAGAAGGGTCTGCTCCGCCGGGTTCCCCCCACCTTCCCCGGACTCCCTCCCCAGTACGTTTACGAAGGGGGGAAATACTACGAGGTCCGCCTCCTCCAAAACGTCCTGGCCATCAACACCAAGGTCCTGCCCAAGGAGCAGTGGCCGCGCTTCTGGAAGGACTTGGTCAAACCCCTCTACAAGGACCGGCTCGCCATGGCCGACCCCAACTACTCGGGGCCCACCCTAATCGCCCTGGGGGCCCTAAGCCAGCGCTACGGCCTGGGCTACTTCGAAAGCCTGCGGACCAACGGGATGCGCGTGGAGCAGTCCAACCCGGTGCTGCAGCAGAAGCTGGCTCGAGGGGAGTACGCCATCGCCCTCACCAACGACTACGGGGTGCGGCAGGAGCTGGAGAAGGGCGCTCCCCTGGCCATCGTCTACCCCCAGGACGGGGTGATCTTCGCCCCCACCCCCATCGGGATTCCCACGTGGAGCAAAAATCCCGCCCTGGCTAAGCGGTTCCTGACCTTCCTCCTCTCGCCCAAGGGGCAGGCCATCTTCGCCGAGCGGGGCTACTACCCGGTGATGCCCGGCGTACCTAGGCCCAAGGGCGCCCCTGCAGACCTGATCTCCCTGAGGGGGGAGGAGCCCGGCTCCGAACTCCTGGAGCGCTTCAACGCCCTCTTCGGCCTGCGCCGATGAAACCCGCTCAGCCCCTCTCCCCGCTGCCTTTGGCCCTGACCCCGCTCACCCTCCTCCTCCTTCTGCCCATCCTGGTCCTGGCTGCGCGCGGAGCCGGACACCTGAGGGCCGCCCTGGCGGTCTGGGACGTGGCCCTCGAGAGCCTGCTTCTCTCCATCGGGGGGACCCTGCTCGCGCTCGGCTTGGCCCTGCTGCTGGCTTTCCTGGCCCTCCTGGGCGGGGTGGGAAGGGGCCTCGAGGCCCTGCTCATGCTCTCGTTCTACATCCCGCCCTTCGTCACAGGGATGGGCCTGCTCTTCACGTTCCAGTCCCTGGGGAAACCGATCTACGGGGTGCCTGGGATTCTCCTGGCCTGGACGGTGCACTATACCCCCCTGGCTTACGCTCTGCTCCGTCCCTCGCTGGAGTCCGTACTCCCCCTCCTCCGGGCAGCCCGAGCCCACGGGGTGGTGGGGATACGGCGGCTGCGGGTCCTGCTACCGCCGCTCCTTCCGAGCCTTCTGTCCGCCGGGGGTGTGCTTTATCTGGCTCTGTTGGGCAACTTCGGCGTCCCCGCGGTGCTCGGCTTGCCCGCCCGGGTCTACACGCTCCCTACCCTGGCCTATGGCCGGTTGAATAGCCCCTTGAGCCAGGACCCGTTGGGAGAGGCTGCGGCCCTGGGCCTGGCGCTGGGGATTCTCGCTCTGCCCGCTCTCCTTCTACGGCCAAGGCCGCTGCTGGAGGCCGTTCCCAGGGAGGGTCTGACCTCGAGGCCCCTTTTCCGGCTAACCTTCGCCCTGTATGCGCTCCTGGCGTTGCTGCTCAGCACCTGGGGCCTGCTCCGGGAGGCCCTTCTGAATCCCTACACCGGAGGCTTCGAGCCCGCCTTTGGCGCAGCTTTGGACCTACCCCTGGTACAAAAGGGTCTGGGCAATTCCCTCCTGCTAGCGGTGGGCACAGCCGTGGGGGTCACCCTGTTGGCCATGGTGCTACGCCCTTTTCCCCGCGCGCTACGCCAACTGCGGGTCGCTTTGGACCTCCACCACACCCTTCCGGGTAGCCTGCTGGGCCTGGCTGATCCTCCTCCTGGCCCCCACCCCCCTCTACGCCACCGTCTGGCTGCTCCTCCTGGCTTATCTCCTTCACTTCGCCAGCCTCGCCCTGCGCTCTTTGGAGGCCGGGATTCGGGTGGAAGCCAAGGTGGCGGCGGCTCGAGTGCATGGCCTGTCCTTGGGGCGGGCCTGGTTCCGGGTGGGCTATCCGCTCCTCCTGCCCCAAGCTCGAGCCGCCTTCTTCTTGGTCTTTCCCTTGGCGCTTTCGGAGATCACCCTCTCCGCGTTGCTCTACGCCCCCGGAGCCGAGACCGTGGGCGTGGCGGTCCTGGGAGCTCTGAACGGGGGGCTGTACCGGGAGGCCGCGGCGGTGGGCCTCCTCCTCGCCCTCCTTTCCACCCTGGCCCTTTTGGCCCTAGGAGGTAGGAGATGGTGAGGCTGGAAGACCTCACCAAGGCCTTCGCCCCCGGGATGGGGGTCTTCGGTGTGAACTTGGAGGTGGCGCTGGGAGAGGTCTTGGTCCTCCTCGGGGCCTCGGGAAGCGGCAAGAGCACCCTCCTCAACTTGGTGGCGGGCCTCCTCCTACCCGACCGGGGCCGGGTCTTTATCCGCGGCCGGGAGGTAACCCGGCTTGCCCCGGAAAGGAGAGGGGTGGCCTACGTCTTTCAGGATCTGGGCCTCTGGCCCCATCTCACCGCCTTAGAACACCTCCTTCTGGTAATGCCGAGGCCCGACCCTAGGGAGGCCCTGGCCCTTCTGGAGCGGGTAGGCCTCCTAGAACACGCCGGGAAGAAGCCCGGGGCGCTTTCTGGCGGTCAGAGGCAACGGGTGGCCCTAGCCCGGGCCCTAGCCAGGAGGCCCCAGGTGATCCTCATGGACGAGCCGTACAGCGCCCTGGACCCGGTGCTTCGGGAGAGGTTGCGCCTCGAGGTGCGGGCTCTTTTCAAGGCGGAAGGGGTCACCGTTCTCCACGTGACCCACGACCCCGAGGAGGCCATGCTTCTAGGGGACCGGGTGGGGGTGATGGCAGGGGGAAGGCTTCTGGAGGTGGGTTCCCCCAGGGAGCTTTACCAGAACCCCCGTTTCCTTGCCACCTTTTTGGCCTTTGGCCGGGCAAACCTTCTTCCCGAGCGAGAAACCTTCCTCGCCTTCCGCTACGAGGAGGTGGACTCGCGAGGCTCCCTCCGCGCCCGGGTGCTGGAAAGGCGTGAGGTGCGGGGGGAGGTCCTCTGCCGCGTCTCCCTCCCCCAAGGGGAGGCCTGGGTGCGCCTCGAGGCCCACCCCGGGCAGGAGTTAGAGTTGGGCCTTCTCAAGCCCCGCCGTTTTCCTAGGGGCCTTGACAGCGGCCTGAAAGGGGAGGGGTAGGTTGAGGTCCGGGAGGTGGTGAGCGTGAGAAGCGGCTTCTTACTTGGTTTCTTTGCCCTGATTCCCGCCTTGGGTCAGGAAATCACCCTACAGTACTGGCACATCAACACCGAGGCCTTCGGGCTTCCTGCCGTGCGGCAGCTCATCCAAGAGTTCCAGCGCCGAAACCCTGGTATCCGGGTGGAGGAGCGGTACCAGCCCAATGCCTACACCGGCCTTCTCCAGAACCTGCAAGCTGCCTTGGCTGCGGGCAACCCCCCGGACGTGGCCCAGATCGGCTACCTCTACACCCGGTACGTGGCAGAGAACCTGCCCTACGTTCCCGCCGACGAGCTGGACCGCCGCTACACCCAGGGACGGGTCCTGGGCCGCTACGCTCCCAACATCCGGGCCCTGGGCTTGGCGAAGGGGAAGATGGTGGGGGTGCCCTACTCCCTTTCCAACATCGTCACCTACTACAACGCTGACCTCTTCCGCCGCGCGGGGCTTGACCCCGACCGCCCCCCCCGCTACCTGGGAGGCTGGCGCCGGGCGGCCCAGCAGATTAGGGCCCGGACGGGGAAGTACGGCCTATACCTCATTCTCCTTGACGACAACTGGGCCCTGGAAGCCCTCATCCGCTCTAACGGAGGCAACCTCCTCCGGTGCGAGGGGGGTTTCTATCGGGCGGGCGTGGACAGCCCCGAGGCCATCGGGGCGCTATCCATGTGGGCTGGGCTTGTCAGGGACGGGCTTGCCCTAGGGGTGCCCCTGCAGCAGGGGGAGCAGGCCTTCCTCGCGGGAGAGGCCGCGGCCTTCATGACCACCATCGCCCGCAGGGCGGGCCTGCAGGAGCAGACCAAGGGACGGTTTGAGCTCCGCGGAGCCCGCTTCCCCACCTTCGGCTCCAGGCCGCCCGCCCTGCCTGGCGGGGGGAACGTGCTCACCGTCTTTGCCCGAGATCCCAAGCGCCAGGAGGCCGCTTGGAAGTTCATCCAGTTCCTCACCTCCCCCGAGGGCTTCACCCTCTGGACCAAGGGCACAGGCTACGTCCCCCTCCTTCCTGGGCTTACCCAGGACCCCCGCTACCTGAAGGACTTCGTGAACCAAAACCCCATCCAGAAGGTCGCCATTGACCAGCTCCCCTTCACCGTGCCCTGGACGAGCTTCCCGGGGAAAAACGGCCTCGCCGCAAGCCAAGCCCTCTTCCGGGCAACCCAAAAGGCCCTCACTGGGCAGGCCACCGCCGAGGCCGCCCTCAAGGAAGCCGCCCAGGAGATCAACCGCCTCGTCGGGGGCGAGCGGTGCAGCGAGTGACGGTGCAAGCCCTGGCCCCTGCCTCACGGCCCAAGGAGGGGTGGAAAGCCTTCTTCTTCCTGGCCCCCGGCCTTTTCTTCCTCCTGGTCTTCGTCTACCTACCCCTCCTCGCAAACCTGGCCCTAAGCTTCATGGACTGGAACCTCATCCGAAGCGAGGCCAGGTTCGCGGGTCTGGAGAACTACCGGATCCTTTTCCAGGACCCGGCTTTCGTGCAGACCGTGCGCCAGTCCCTCGCCTACATGGGTCTGGCCCTGGTGGGCAACTTCCTCTTCCCCCTCGGCCTAGCCTCCTTACTTTGCAGGTAAAGGGGCGCTGGCCCGAGGTGTACCAGAGCCTCCTCTTCGCCCCCACGGTGGCGGCGGTTTCCGTGGCGAGCCTGGTCTGGCTCTACCTTTACCTGCCGGCGGCGGGCCCGCTGGCCCAGGTGCTTAGGGCGGTGGGCTTCGAGGCGCCCCCCCTCCTGGCAGACCCCCAAACGGCCCTTCTCGCGGTGGCCCTGGTGGCCAACTGGAAGTTCTTGGGCTTTCACTACCTCATCGCCCTGGCGGGCCTCAAGGCCATCCCGAGGGAAGTGATGGAGGCGGCCCGTGTGGACGGAGCCGAAGGGGTTCCCCTCCTGCGCCACGTCCTCTTGCCCCTCCTCGGGCCCGTCCTCCTCTTCCTCCTCCTGAGCGCCTTGGCCAGCGCACTGGAGTACGCCTTTGTGCCCGTGGAGGTTATGACCCAGGGCGGGCCCTTCGGGCGCACGAGCCACCTCATGTACGCCGTCTACCAGGAAGCCTTCCGCTTCTTTCGGGCGGGCGTGGCCGCGGCCGAGGCCGTCCTCCTCACGCTGGGGCTAGGGGTCCTGATCCTGGGCCAGCTTTGGCTCCTGGAAAAGCGGGTGCCGCATGGGTAAGCGGGTTCTGGCCCACGGCCTCCTCGGGCTTTCCGCCTAATCATGCTCCTGCCCTTTCTCTATCAGCTAGGCCTTAGCCTCACCCCGCCGGAGAGGATCTTCTCCTCCCCCCTGCCCCTCACCCTTCCCCTCACCCTGGAGAACTACCAGGTGGTGCTGGAGAAGCTCCCCATGGCCCGGTACGTGGCGAACACCCTGGCCTTCGCCCTGGGGGTCACCCTGGGACAGCTCCTCCTGGCCCTTCTCGCCGCCTACGCCTTCGCCTTCCGCACCTTTTTCCTCAAGGAAGTCCTATTCGCCCTCTTCGTGGGCAGCATCCTGGTGCCCTTCGTGGTCACCTACCTGCCAAGCTACCTCTTGGTGGCCAGGCTTGGCTTGCTCAACACCTTTCCCGGCTCATCCTGCCCATGCTCACCGCGGGCTACGCCACCTTCCTCCTCCGGCAACACTTCCTGGCCTTTCCCAAGGAGATCCTGGAGGCGGCCCACGTGGACGGCGCCTCCTCGTGGCAAGTTCTCTTCCGGGTACTGGCCCCGGCCAACCTCCCCACCCTGGTGGCCCTGGGAATCACCCTCTTCATCTCCGCCTGGAACCAGTTCGTCTGGCCGGGCCTGGTCGCCAACCGCCCCGAGATGTACCTCCTCACCGTAGCGGTGGCGCGGTTTGCGGGTGGGGAGGGGTCCAACGCCTGGGGCCCGATGATGGCAGCCTCGGTGCTGGCCACCCTGCCGGCTTTCCTCCTCTACCTGGCTTTCCGCAGATGGGTGCTGGAGACCCTCATGGAAGGAGGTGTGCGCGGATGAAGGTGCTCTTCTTCGGGGACGTGGTGGGAGAACCTGGGCTCAGGGCCCTGGAACGGGAGCTTCCCCCTCTTCTGGAGCGCTTCGCACCCGATTTTGTGGTGGTCAACGGGGAGAACCTGGACCTCACCCTTCCCGAACAAGGCAGGGCGGGCATGACCCTGGCCTCCTTGGAGCGACTCTTCCGGCTCGGAGTGGACGCGGTCACGGGGGGAAACCACTCCTTTGACCCCCCCGACCTGGAGGCGATCCTCGGCCACCCACGCGTGCTAAGGCCCCTCAACTACTCCCCCTTGGCCCCGGGTCGGGGGAGCCTCCTTCTTGAGAAAGGAGAGAAGCGCCTCCTGGTGGTCAACGTGGCGGGGCGGAGCGCCCTGCCCTTGGCGGTGGAAGACCCCCTGCCTGCCCTGGAGCGGACCTCGCCGAGGGGAAAGGAGTGCCCGTCCTGGTGGACTTCCACTCGGAGTCCGTTTTTGAGAAGATGGCGGCAGCTACGCCCTGGACGGCCGGATCGCCGCCCTCCTCGGCACCCATACCCACGTGCCCACCGCCGATGCCCGCATCCTGCCCCAGGGCACGGCCTATGTTTCCGACGTGGGGATGGTGGGGGCCGAGGGAGGCATGCAGGGGTACGACCCGGCTTTCCTGGTGGCGGCCTTTCGCTTGCGGCTTCCTCCCAGGCGTCTCCGCCTGGCTTATGCCGAGGGCCCCGTGCGGGTCTCCTATGCCTT
>BBBN01000014.1 GCA_001311585.1 Thermus sp. JCM 17653 | reverse complement strand
CCACCTCTCCCCCCTCCTCCTCCCCAGGACCCCAGGGAGGCCCTAAAGGAGGGGAAGGCGGCGGGCATCCCCCTCATCGCCGGGGCCAACGCCGAAGAGGTGAGCTTTCCCGCCCTCCAGGCCTTCCTTGGTCCAAGGGACTGGGAGGAGGCGGAGGGGAGGCTTTTGGAATCGGGGCTTTCCCCAACGAAGGCCCAGGCCCTCCTGGCCCACTACCGCAAGCGGGAGCCCGACCCCAAGAGGGCCTGGGGAGCCCTCCAGACCGACCTCACCCTTCTTTGCCCCTCCCTCCAGGCGGCGAGGCTCCAGGCCCCCCACGCCCCCACCTACGCCTACCTCTTCCCCTTCCGGGTGCCGGGCCTCGAGGGCCTCGGGGCCTTCCACGGCCTGGAGCTCGCCCCCCTCTTCGGGAACCTCGAGGCCATGCCCTTCCTCCCCCTCTTCCTCGGGGAGGAGGCCCGGGAGAAGGCGGAGGCCTTGGCCGGGCGATGCGCCGCTACTGGACGGGCTTCGCCAGGGACGGCGAGCCCAAGGGGTGGCCCCGCTGGCCCCTTTACCGGGAGGGCTACCTCCTGCGGCTGGACGTCCCCCTGGGGCTTCTGCCGGACCCTTACGAAGAACGGTGCGGCCCCCTCGAGGGCCTTGGGCTACTCTAAGGGCATGAAGGGAAGGGCCACCTGCCCCCTGGACTGCCCCGACGCCTGCAGCCTCCTCCTCACCCTGGAGGAAGGGCGCCTAGCGAAGGTGGAGGGCGACCCCCGCCACCCCATCACCCAAGGCTTCGCCTGCGCCAAGACCTACCGCTACCCGGAGAGGATAAGGGAAAGGCTCCTCTACCCTCTGCGCCGGGTGGGGCGGAAGGGGGAGGGGAGGTTCGCGCGGGTCTCCTGGGAGGAGGCCCTGGACGCCATCGCCCAGAGGCTCATGGAGGTCCTGGACCGGGAAGGGGGCGAGGCCGTCCTCCCCTACCACTACGCCGGCACCATGGGCCTCGTGGAGAACCAGCACCCCTTGGCCTTCTTCCGGGCCATCGGGGCCTCGGAGCTTCTGGAGACCATCTGCGCCACGGCGGGGGGCGCCGCCTGGGAGATGACCTACGGCCCCCGCCTCAGCCCCGATCCCGAGGACATCCCCGAAAACGCCCGCTATATCCTCCTTTGGGGGATCAATAGCCTCTCCACGAATAGCCACCTCACCCCCTTCCTCAAGGAGGCGAAAAGGCGGGGAGCCAAGGTGGTCCACATAGACCCCTACGAAAACCTCACCTCCCGCTTCGCCGACCTCCACCTCAAGCTCCGCCCCGGCACGGACGCCGCCTTGGCCTACGCCCTGGCCCACGTCCTCTTCCGGGAGGGCCTGGTGGACCGGGAGTACTTGGAAAGGGCGGCGGTGGGCCTGGAGGAGTTCCAGAAAGAGGCGGAAAAGTGGACCCCAGGGAGGGCCAGCGCCCTCACCGGGGTATCCGAAGAGGCCATCCTCCGCCTCGCCCGGGAGATGGGGGAGGCCAAGCAGGTTTTCTTGCGGGTGGGCTACGGCATGACCCGCCACCCGGGAGGGGGAACGCCCTCCGCGCCGTGATCCTCCTCCCCGCCCTCCTCGGGGCCTGGCGCTACCCGGGGTGCGGGGCCATGCTCTCCACCAGCGGGGCCTTCCCCTTGAACAAGCGCTTCCTAGGGGGGCGGCACCTCCTCGAGGGGGACCACCCCCACGAGGGCTACTTCCGGCCGAACCCCAGGGCGCGGGCCGTCAACATGAACGCGCTCGGCACCGCCCTCACGGAGCTAGACCCCCCCATCCGGGTCCTCTTCGTCTTCAACACCAACCCCCTGGTGGTGGCCCCCAATACGGGGAAGGTGAGGGCGGGGCTGGAACGGGAAGACCTCTTCACCGTGGTCCTGGAGCAGGTGATGACCGAGACCGCCCGCTTCGCCGACTACCTCCTCCCCGCCACCTTCTTCTACGAGCACCCGGACCTCTACACCAGCTACGGCCACTACTACCTCTCCTGGAACGAGCCCTTAAGCCCTCCCGCGGGGGAGGCCCGGCCCAACACCTGGGTCTTCCGGGAGCTCGCAAGGAGGCTCGGCCTCAAGGAGCCCACCCTCTACTGGACCGCCGAGGAGGTGGCGGAGAGCCTCCTCGCCTCGGACCACCCCTACCTAGAGGGGATCACCCTGGAGAGGCTCAAGCGGGAGGGCTTCGTCAAGCTCAACCTCCCCAGGCCCTTCCTCCCCTTCGCCCAAGGCCCGGTGCGCTTCAGCCCCCCGCCGGAGGTGATCCCCACCGAGCCCCTTCCCGAATACCCCCTGATCCTCCTCACCCCCCCGGCCCACCGCTTCCTGAACACCACCTACGGGGACGTGAAGGCCCTGGTGGAGGCGGAAGGCGGGGAGCCCAGGCTCCTCATCCACCCCGAGGACGCCGAGGCCAGGGGGATCCGAAGCGGGATGCTCGTCCACGTCCTTTCCCCTTGGGGCAGGATCACGAGGAAAGCGGTGGTGAGCCAGGCCCCCATCCCGGGGACGGTGGTCCTCGAGGGCACCTGGTGGGAGAAGTGGGCCCCGGACGGCAAGGGCGTGAACCACCTCACCTCGGAAAGGCTCACCGACCTGGGCGGGGGAAGCACCTTCCACTCCACCCCCGTGGAGGTGGAGCCCCTTAGGCTGGCCTAGGGCGCGAGATTTGCGCCTAGGCTACACTCCTGCTACCCTGAATGGGTGCGCGAGGCCCTGCCCAAGAAGCGCTCCCTGGCCCTGGCCGCCTGGGGGGAGGAGGGGCTTCTTCTGGTCCTGCGCCCCCAGGACGACCTCGAGTTCGCCGGAGCCTGGGGCCTGCCGGCGGTGAGCCTGGAGCCGGGGGAGACCCTGGAGGAGGCCGCCCAAAGGGTCGCCCGGGAGAAGCTTTCCGCCGGGGTGGCCCTCCGCTTCCCCGTGGCCTTCGGCCGGGAGGAGCGCCCCGCCTACACCCTGGAGCTTTGGGTGTACGAGGCCGACCTCCTTTCCCCGGTCCGCCTTCCCGAGCCCCGGCCAGGCAAGACCTACTACACCGCCTTCTGCTTCGGGCGCCCCGAGGACCTAAGGGAGGCCGCCCGGCAGGGCTCTTTGTGCAGCCGGCTTTACCTGGCGGTGAAGGTGGGGTGCTGAGGTGGAGACCTTCCTTCTGCTGAACCTCTTCCACGAGCTCGCCCTCAAGGGGAAAAACCGCCCCTTCTTCCTCCAGCGGGCCAAGGCCCACGTGCGGCGGGCCCTAAAGGGCCTAGGGGCGGTCCTCGAGGGGGAGTGGCCCATGGCCCTCCTCTTCCGCCTCCCCGAGGAGGCCTGGCCCGAGGCCAAAGCCCGCCTCCAGGACACCCTGGGGGTGGAAAGCTTCGCCCGGGTCCTCCGCACCCCGGCGGACCTCGAGGCCCTGAGGGCCGCCTTGGAGAAGGCCTTGGAGGGCCAGACCTTTGGGAGCTTCCGCATCACCGCCAAGCGCACCGACAAGACCTTTCCCCTCACCTCCCCAGAAATAGAGCGGGCCCTCGGGGCCTTCGTGAAGGGAAAAACCGGCGCCAGGTGCGGCTTAAGGGGGCGGAGCGGGAGTTCGTGGTGCGGATCCTGCCGGGAGCGGCCCTTTTGGAGGTGGAGCGCCGTCCGGGGCTAGGAGGCCTCCCCCCGGGGGTTTCCGGCAAGGTGGTGGCCCTCCTCTCCGGGGGGATTGACTCCCCGGTGGCCGCCTACCGCCTCATGCGCCGGGGGGCGGAGGTGGTCCTCGTCCACTTCCACCCTTTCCCCCTCCTCTCGGGGCGAGCCGGGAGAAGGCCAAGGCCCTCGCCGAGCGCTTGGCGCGCTTCCAGCACCGCCTGAGGCTCCACCTCGTTCCCTTCAGCGAGGTCCAGCAGCACATCCTCGTGGAGGCCCCCACGGCCTACCGGGTGGTCCTCTACCGCCGCTACATGCTCCGCATCGCCGAGGCCATCGCCAGGGAAGAAGGCGCCCTCGCCCTTTGCACCGGGGACAGCCTAGGCCAGGTGGCCTCCCAGACCCTGGAGAACCTCCACGCCGTGAACCAGGCGGCCACCCTCCTGTCCTAAGGCCCCTCATCGGGTGGGACAAGCAGGAGATCGTGGCCGAGGCCAAGAGGATCGGCACCTACGCCACTTCCATCCTCCCGACGAGGAGTGCTGCACCCTCTTCGCCCCCAAGCACCCCGTGACCCGGGCGAGGCTGGAGGTGGTCCTAGAGACGGAGGCCCGCCTGCCCGCGGAGGACCTCCTCGCCCTGGCCCTAAAGGAGCGGGAGGTCCTCACCTACGCCTGGCCCGGAAAGCCCCTACCCAAGGGGCCGGAAGGCGCTTTTATAATGGAGCATGGACCTGCTTGAGGCGAAGCGCCTTTTGGGGACCGGGGCCACCACCCCCCTCGCCCTCCTGGAGGAGGCCTTGGAGCGGGCCAAGGCCTTCCAGGACCGGAACGCCCTGGCCTACCTGGACGAGGAGGCCGCCCGCAAGGAGGCCCTCCTCCTCACGGAGGAGCTCAAGCGGGGCCAGGTGCGGGGGCCGCTCCACGGTCTTCCCCTCACGGTGAAGGACCTCTTCCCCGTGCAGGGGATGCCCACCCGGGCGGGGACGAAGGCCCCCCTCCCTCCCCTTCCCGAGGAGGCCAGGGCGGTGCGCCGCCTGAGGGAGGCGGGGGCCCTCCTCTTCGCCAAGACCAACATGCACGAGATCGCCCTGGGCATCACCGGGGAAAACCCCTGGACGGGGCCGGTGCGGAACGCCATAGACCCCACCCGCCAGGCCGGGGGTCTAGCGGCGGGAGCGCCGTGGCCGTGGCGCTTGGAATCGGCCTCGCTCCTTGGGCTCGGACACCGGGTCCATCCGCATCCCCGCGGGCTTCAACGGGGTGGTGGGCTTCAAGCCTCCTACGGCCGGGTGAGCCTCGAGGGGGCCCTTCCCCTCTCCCGCTCCACGGACCACGCGGGCCCCCTCGCCAAGACGGTGCGGGACGCCCACTTCCTCACGGAGATCCTGGCCGGGGAAACCCTCCCCCTGGAGGGCCCCCAGAACCCCACCTTCGGGGTGCCCCTGGACTTTTTGCAGGGGAGGCTGGGGGTGGAGGTGCGAAAGGCCTTCACCCGGCTCCTGGAGGACCTCCCCTCCCTCAGGGCCGAGGTGCGGGAGGTCTCCTTGCCCCTTAGGGGGGTCTACGAGGTCTACACCCGCCTGGTGCGCTACGAGGCGGCCCGCATCCACGAGAAGGCCCTGAAGGAGCATCCCGAAGGCTTCTCTCCCCAGGTGCGGGAAGCCCTCCTCGCGGGGCTTGCCCTCACGGAGAAGGACTACCGGGACGCCGTGGCGGAGCGGGAGGCCCTCAGGCTGGAGCTGGTGAAGGCCCTAAGGGGGGTGGACGCCCTTCTCCTCCCCGTCCAGCCCCTCCCCGCGCCCCCCCTGGCACGGAGGAGGTGGAGCTGGAGTCGGGCAGGAAGAGCCACCGCGAGGCCTTCATCACCCTCACCCTCCCCTTCAGCCTCCTCGGGGTGCCCACCCTGGCCCTCCCCTTCGCCAAGGTGGAGGGGATGCCCGTGGGCCTGCAGGTGGTGGGGCCCTACGCCGAGGACGGGAGGGTGCTGGCCGTCGGGGGCTGGCTCGAGGCCCGGCTCAAGTGAGCCAGAGGTAGAGGGCGGCCAAGGAGAAGAGGGTGAGGGGAAGCCCGAAGCGGAGGTGCTCCAGGAGGCCCACCTGCACCCCCTCCCGCCCCGCTCCCTCGGCCACGATGAGGTTGGCCACGCTGGCCAGCAGGGTGAGGTTCCCCGCCAGGGTGCTTCCCCCGGCGAGGAGGAGCCAGTCCTCGGGGGTCCTGGCCAAGGGGGCCAGGAGGAGGACCGCGGGCACGTTGGAGATGAGGAGGGAGAGGAGGGTGGCGGCGAGGAGGAGCCCGAGGGGACTGGAGGCGAGGGGCAAAAGGGCCTCCGCCACCCCCAGGCGGCGCACCCCTTCCGTGAGGACGAAAAGCCCGCCGAACATCACCAGGAGTTCCCAGTCCACCCGCGCGAAGTACCGCTCCGAGCGGAGCCTCCGGGTGAAGAGGAGAAGCCCCGCCGCCACCCAGGCCCCCTGGGCCATGGGGTAGCCCAGGAGGAAGGCCAGAAGAAGCCCCAAGGCCACTAGAAGCCCTTTGCGCAGGAGCCCGGGGTGGAGCCGGTAGCGCAAAGGGGGAGGGGGCGGAAGGGGCCTTAGGGAGCGGGTTTCGGGGTAGAGGAGAGCGAGGAGCCCCACCTGCAGGGCGAGGCCCAGGAGGGCTACGGGGGAAAGGGCCTGGAGGAAGTCCAGGTAGCCGATCCCCGAGAGGCTCGCCACCACGATGTTCTGGGGGTTTCCCGTGGGGGTCATGAGGCTTCCCGTGTTCACCCCCGCCATGAGGGCCAGGAGGTAGGGCACGGGGTTCAGGCCCAGGCCCCGGGCGAGGCGGAGGACGAGGGGGGTGAGGAGGAGGGCCATGGTGTCGTTGAGGAAGAGGGCGGAAAGAAGCCCGGACCCCACGCTGAGGAGGACGAGGAGGGCGAGAGGGGTCCTGGCTCTCTGCCAAAGCCTCTCCATCACCCAGCCGAAGAAGCCCGCGTAGCTCAGGTGGGCGTTGAGGACCATGACCCCGAAGAGGAAGACCAGGGTGGGGGCGTCCAAGGCCTGCCAGGCTTCTTTGAGGTCCAGCTCCCCGAGGAGCACGAGGAGGCTTGCCCCCACCACGGCCACCCCCGCCCGGTTCATGCGGTAGCCGGGAAGCCCCCCCAGGGCGAGACCCAGGTAGGCCAGGAGGAGGACGAGGAGGCTAAGGGTTTCCCGAAGCGCCATAGAGCCTTTCCTCAAGCCCTTTCTTGACCCCGGGCCACTCCTCCCGGAGGACGCTGTAGACCACATCGTCGCGGAAGGTGCCGTCTTGGAGCCTCCGGTTTCTTCGCAGCACCCCTTCCCGCACCGCCCCCAGGGCCTCCAGGGCCTTCTGGCTCCTTTCGTTCCTCAGGTCCACCTTGAACTGGACCCTTTCCGCCCGGAGGACCTCAAAGGCGTGGCGGAGGAGGAGGTACTTGGCCTCCTTGTTGGCCGGGCTTCCCCAGAAGGGCTTGAAGAGCATGGTGCCGATCTCCAACCTTGCGTGCTCGGGCTCGGGGGCGATCACGGAGATCCGCCCCGCCACCTCCTCCTCGAGGAGGATGGCCCAGTTCACCCGGCCGGGTTCCCCAAGGAGCCCCTCCAGGTGGGCCCGTAGGGCCTCTTCCAGGGGCTCTCCGGCCCTGGGGGCGCGGCTTAGGAAGCGGTAGACCTCGGGGTCAAAGTGGTGGAGGAAGTGGGGAAGGTGGGCGAGGCCGAGGGGCTCCAGGCGCACGTACCGCCCGGTGAGGACCTCGGGAAAGCTCCACATGGGGCCATTATGCTGGAAGGGCAAACCCCCTGGAAGAGGCTCAAGCTGCCCCTGGCGCAAAAGGGCTTTCCCACCCTCGTCCGCCTCGAGGGGGCATCCCCCCGGACGGGCGCTAAGTACCCCGCCGCGGCGGGGGCCCCAATGACCCCCTTTCGGGTGTCCCATGTTGCGAAACCAAAGTGCGGGCACTTAGCCCACGGGAGATCTTCCCCCGTCTGGGCCCTCGAGGCAACCCTGGGCTACGGCCGGGCCCCGCCCTCCCCTTGTGGTACCTTGAGGGCAATGTTCCGCGTGGGCATCCTCACGGTTTCCGACAAGGGCTTCCGCGGCGAGCGGGAGGACACCACCCACCTGGCCATCCGGGAGGCCCTGGAAGGAGGGCCTTACGAGGTGGCGGCCTACGAGCTCGTGCCCGACGAGCCTCCCATGATCAAGAAGGTCCTCAGGCTTTGGGCGGACCGGGAGGGCCTGGACCTCATCCTCACCAACGGGGGGACGGGGCTCGCCCCCCGGGACCGGACCCCGGAGGCGACGCGGGAGCTTCTGGACCGGGAGGTCCCGGGCCTCGCCGAGCTCATGCGCTTGGTGGGCCTCCGGAAGACCCCCATGGCCGCCCTCTCCCGGGGGGTGGCGGGGGTGCGGGGGAAGACCCTGATCCTGAACCTCCCCGGAAGCCCCAAGGGGGCCCGGGAGTCCCTGGAGGCGGTCCTTCCCGTCCTGCCCCACGCCCTCTCCCTGGTGACGGGCAAGCCTTGGAGGGAGGGGCACCATGAGTAGGGTGCCCGAGCCCTCGGTCTTCCTGGTGGTGGACGAGGCCAAGCGGAAAGCCCGGGAACGGGGCGTGGGGCTCATTGACCTCTCCATCGGCTCCACCGACCTCCTTCCCCCTAGGCGCCCTTGGAGGCCCTCCGGCAGGCCCTGGAGGACCCCTCCACCTACGGCTACTGCCTGAGAAGCTGCACCCTTCCCTTCCTGGAGGAGGCGGCCCGCTGGTACGAGGGCCGCTACGGGGTGGACCTGGACCCCAGGCGGGAGGCCCTGGCCCTTATCGGAAGCCAGGAGGGCTTGGCCCACCTCCTCCTCGCTCTCACGGAGCCCCATGACCTCCTCCTCCTCCCCGAGGTGGCTACCCCAGCTACTT
The DNA here is from genome assembly GCA_001311585.1 of Thermus sp. JCM 17653. Lineage (GTDB taxonomy): Bacteria > Deinococcota > Deinococci > Deinococcales > Thermaceae > Thermus. The sequence goes on along the minus strand of BBBN01000014.1, from coordinate 5,490 downwards.
CGGGGCGGCCCGGGTGGCCTCCTTGAGGACCTTCCTCATCCCCCTAAGGGAGGACGGCCTCGCCGACCTGAAGGCGGTGCCGGAAGGCGTGTGGCGGGAGGCCAGGGTTCTCCTCCTCAACTACCCCAACAACCCCACGGGGGCCGTGGCCGACTGGGGCTACTTTGAGGAGGCCCTGGGCCTGGCCCGCAAGCACGGCCTCTGGCTCGTCCACGACAACCCCTACGTGGACCAGGTCTACGAGGGGGAGGCCCCCTCCCCCCTGGCCCTCCCCGGGGCCAAGGAGCGGGTGGTGGAGCTCTTCTCCCTCTCCAAGGGCTACAACCTGGCGGGCTTCCGCCTGGGCTTCGCCCTGGGAAGCGAGGAGGCCCTTGCCCGCCTGGAGCGGGTGAAAGGGGTCGTTGACTTCAACCAGTACGCCGGGATCCTGCGCATGGGAGTGGAGGCCCTAAAGACCCCTAGGGAGACCACCCGGGCCTACGCCCGGGTCTACCGGGAAAGGGCCTTGGGGATGGCCGAGGCTCCGGGGGGCCCTAAGCCTCCTCCCCCCCAGGGCCACCATGTACCTCTGGGGGCGGCTTCCCGAGGGGGTGGACGACCTGGAGTTCGCCCTGGGCCTCGTGGAGCGGGGGGTGGCCCTCGCTCCGGGCCGGGGGTTTGGGCCCGGGGGCGTGGGATGGGTGCGCATCGCCTTGGTAAGGCCTCTAGAAGAGCTTTTGCGGGCGGCGGAAACCCTCCGGGAGGCGCTGAAGCTCGGATGGCCTTAGCCTGCCCGCAGGCCCAGGAGGAGCCCCCCCACGAAGCTCGCCCCGAAGGGAAGGTTGTAGGTCAGGGTGGAAAGGAGCCTCTCCCAGAGGCTTTGCAGACCGGGCTGCTGAAGGAGGGGCTCCACGTCTTTCTGGATGCGGGTCCAGTCCACCTGAACGTAGCCTCCCTGGGCCAGAAGCTGGAGGGCCACGAAGAGGAGGCCGAGGAGCAGGGCCAAAAGGCGGCCCACCTTTTTGAGGGCGTAGCCACGGCGTAACCGGCGAGGCCGCCGAAGGTCATCTGCGAGGTAGGGGGTGAGGTCGGGCAACTCCACGGCTTCCACCCTAGCGCGGAGGAGGCGGGGGGGCAAGCGGCCCGGGGCGCCTCGGAGGTTAGGCGCCCTCGAGCCCCAGGAGGCCGGCCTCCCGCTTCATGGCCTCGAGGACGAAGGCCATGTGCTCCTCCAAGGGCACCCCGAGCTCCTCGGCCCCAAGCCGGATCTCCTCCCGGTTCACCCCCTTGGCGAAGGCCTTGTCCTTGAACTTCTTCTTGAGGCTGGGGAGCTCCAGGCCCAGGATAGACCGGTCCGGCCGCACGTACACCGCGGCGGTGATGAGGCCCGTGAGCTCGTCCACGGCGAAGAGGGCCTTGGCCATGAGGGTTCTGCGCGGGGTGCCGGTGTAGCTGGCGTGGCCCAGAATGGCCTCCAGGACCTCCTCGGGGTAGCCCAGGCGCCTAAGCTCTTCCACGCCCCTGTAGGGGTGTGCCTCGGGGTGCTTCTCGTAGTCCATGTCGTGGAGGACGCCGGCCATGGCCCAAAGCTCCTCCTCCTCCCGAAGCGCCTCGCGTAGGCCCGCATGGCCACCTCCACCGCTCGCATGTGCCGCCTCAGGGACTCGCTTTCCGTCCAGGCCTCCATGAGGGCCAGGGCCTCCTCAAAGCTCGGCATGTCCTAAAGTATAGCCATGCGCATCGGCTACGGGGAGGACAGCCACCGCCTAGAGGAGGGAAGGCCGCTTTACCTCTGCGGCCTCCCCATCCCAAGCCCCGTGGGGGCCTTGGCCCACTCCGACGGGGACGCCGCTTTGCACGCCCTCACCGACGCCCTCCTTGCCGCCTACGGCCTTGGGGACATCGGCCTCCTCTTTCCCGACACCGACCCCCGCTGGCGGGGCGAACGGAGCGAGGGGTTTCTCCGGGAGGCCCTCCGCCTGGTGGCCGAGCGGGGTGGGCGGCTTTTGCAGGCGAGCCTGGTCATCACCCTGGACCGGCCCAGGCTCTCCCCCCACCGGGAGGCCTTGGTGGGGAACCTGGCCCGGCTTCTGGGCCTCCCGGAGGAGCGCGTGGGCCTAGGCTTCAAGACCTCGGAGGGCCTGGCGCCTTCCCACGTCCAGGCCCGGGCGGTGGTGCTTTTGGATGGTTGAGGGCCTGGTTTGGCTCGGCACCTTGGTCTTCGCCGCCACCGGGGCCCTCAAGGGGGTGGAGAAGGGGTTTGACCTCTTGGGGGTTCTGGTCCTGGCCACGGTGACCGCCGTGGGGGGCGGGTCCATCCGCGACGTCCTGGTGGGCACCCTGCCCCCCACGGCCCTCAGGAACGAACCCCTTTTGTGGAGCGTGGTCCTCACCGGGGTTCTGGTCTTCCGCTTCCACCCCCGGGTGCAGGCCCTGGGGCCTTTCATCTACTACCTGGACACCCTGGGCCTAGGCCTCTTCGCCGCCTTGGGGGCGGAAAGGGGTCTTCAGGCGGGCCTTGGCCCCTTTGGCGTGGCCTGGCGGGCACTTTCCGGGGTGGGGGGTGGGGTGTTGCGGGACGTCCTTTCCGGGGAGGTGCCGGGGATCCTCTACCGGGCGGGGGACCTTTACGCCTCGGCGGCCTTGGTGGGGGCCTTGGTGGCCTACGCCCTCCACGGAAGCCACCCGGAAGGGGCCCTGTTCCTGGGAGCCCTGACCACGGTCTTCCTCCGGGTCTTCGGGCGGAGGCTCGGCCTCCGCCTCCCCACCCCCAAGTGATACCACCCCATGCTGGCCTGGGCCAGCATGGGGGCCCCGGCAAAAGGCTTCCGGGGGACGAAGGGAAGGGGAAGCGAGGGTATGGAGGCCTACTTCAGCTTGGCCAGCTCCTGGCGGGCCCTTTCTTGGTCGTAGCGGTCGGCGGCGGTCTTGGCGGGAAGGGAGAGGGCCACTTCCAGCTGCTTCCTGGCCTCCTCCTTCTTCCCCCAAGCGGCCAGGACCCGGGCGTACTCCACCCGGTGGATGATGCCTCGGGCTCCAGCTCAATGGCCCGCCGCATCAGGGGCTCCACCTTGCCCCCATCGGCCCCTTGGGTGGCGGCCACCAGCCAGCCTTTCTGCACCAGCTCAAAGTGCCAGAGGGCCAGGGCCACCATGGCCCCGGCGTGGTCCGGCTTGAGCTTCAGGGTCCTTTCCAGGTCGCTCCGGATCCTGGGGGCCAGGCCCTCCGCCAGGGCCTCGAGGATCCCCTTGTACTGGGATAGCCTTCCCAGGGCCCGGCCCGTTCAAAGTAGCCCTCCGGGTAGTCGGGGGCCTTGGCGATGGCCTGGGAGGCGGCCTTCTCCGCCCGCTCAAACCAGGCGCGCTTCTCGGCGTCCTTGGCCTGGTACATGGCGTAGAAGCTGGCGCCCTTGGCCGCCAGGGCCAGGGCCTCGGGGGTAGAGAGCTTGAGGCCCATCTCGTAGGCTTCCTGGAAACGCCCGGCGTCCACCAGGGCCTCCACCTGGGGGGCCTGGGCCAGGGCCAAGGAAAGAAGGCTCGTCAAAAGGATAAAGGGGCGCTTCATGGGCTTCACCCGGGGGGATTATACCCGGTCCAAAGCCCGGGGCAAGGGGGGGGGCGTAAACTGGAGAACATGAGGCTTATCCTGGGGTTGGCGTGGGTGTTGGGCCTTCTGGGCCTGGCCCAGGGGGCGGAGGAGTATTACGCTCGTTGCGAGCGCCTCTACCAGCAGGGCGCCCTGGAAAGCGCCCAGGCCACCTGTGAGCTGGCCCTGGTGGGGGACCCCGAGTACCGGCCGCCCTGCGCCTTCTTATCCGCATCCACTTGGAGAAGAGGGACGTGGCCCAGGCCGGGGTCTACCTGGAACGCCTGGGGGAGGATCCAGAGGCCCTTCCCTTCGGGGAAGGCTTCTCCTCTTGCAGGGGAAGCCGGGGGAGGTCCTCAGGCTTTCCCTGCCCGAAACCCCGGAGGGGAGGCTCCTTCGGGCCTTGGCCCTCGAGGCCCAGAACCGCTTCGAGGAAGCCCTCCAGGAGGCCCGGGGCCTTCCCCCCACCCCGGAGGTACGCCTTCTTCTGGCCCGGCTCCACCTGGCCTTGGGGAACCCCGAGGCGGGGCTGGCCGCCTTGGGGTCCACCCTGGAGGAGCGCCTAGAGCGGGGCCGCCTCCTCTTCCTCTCGGGGAGGCCGAAGGAGGCGGTGGCCCTTTTGGAGGGGGTCCTGCCGAACCTTTCCGGCCGCCCCGACCTCCAGCGGGAAGCCCTTTCCACCCTGGCCCTGGCCTACCTCGGCCAGGGGGACTGGGCCCGGGGGCAGGCGGCCTTAGGGCAGCTTTCGGGGCTTGTAAACCTTCCCGGGCTTCTCCTCGCCCGGGTGTGGCCCTGGCTTTTGGCTTCGTGGCCTTTTTGGTCCTGGTGGTCCTGGGGGAAAGCCGCATTGAGCCCCTGCGCACGGTGGAGGTGGTGGAAAACCCCCTACCGGGGCCAGGGAGCCTCTACCTTCTGGTCCTCTTGGCCCTGGCCTTGGCCCTGGGGGTGGCCCTTTTCCTGGGCAAGGCCCTCTTCGCCAACCTCCTGGCCCTCTTCACCCCGTACCAGAAGGCCCAGCTTCTCCCGAGCTTCTTTTTTTGTGTACGGACTCTTCCTTTTTGGGGGGCTTCTCCTCTGGCAGAGGCGGCGCCTTCCCCAGGTGCTGGGGCCCCTCGAGGGCTGGGTGGAGGCTTCTGGGTGGGGCCGGCCCTGGTCCTGGCCCTCTTCGCCTACGGGCTGGTGCGGCCCTTCCTGGGGTTTCCCACCTTGCCCCTACACCTCTTGGTCTTTCTGGGCCTGGCCCTTATGGAGCCCTTCTTCCGGGGCCTCGCCCCTTGGGCCTTTGGGGAGCGCTACCGGGACCTGGCCCCCTACCTCTCCGCCCTTTTCTTCGCCCTGGCGGTGCCCGGCCCCACCTTCTTCCTCCTCCTCTTGGGAGCCGGGCTCCTTTGGGCCAAGGAGCGGGCGGGAAGCGTGGTGGGGGTGGCCTTGGGCTGGGTGGTGGCGGGGGTGGTCCTGGCCCTCTTTCCCCCCACCTGGTTGCGAAGGTTCTAGATGAGCCGGTCTTCTTCCTCTCCGACTTCGGCCTGCAAGACCCCTACGTGGGGGTGGTCAAGGCGGTGCTCCGGGAGAGGGCCCCGGGGGTGGAGGTGGTGGACCTGGCCCACGACCTTCCTCCTCAGGACCTCCGGCGGGCCGCCTACGCCCTCTTCGAGGCGCTCCCCTACCTGCCGGAAGGGGCCGTCCTCCTGGCGGTGGTGGACCCCGGGGTGGGAACCTCCCGGCGGGCGGTGGCCGTCTGGGGAAGGCGGTGGTACGTGGGCCCGGACAACGGCCTGTTCACCCTGGCCTGGCTCCTGGACCCCCCTAGGAAGGCCTTTCTCCTGGAAGGCCTCCCCCCGCCTTCCCCCAAAGGGGTCCTGCCCCCTCCCGGCTGGCGCCCGGGAGAGGCCACCTTCCACGGCCGCGACCGCTTTGCCCCGGCGG
>BBBN01000013.1 GCA_001311585.1 Thermus sp. JCM 17653 | reverse complement strand
TCCGCCGCCGAGCTCGCCTTCGGCCTCCTCCTCGCCGCCGCCCGCGGCATCGCCCTCTCCGACCGTAAGCTGCGCCAGGGGGAGTGGGACCGGAAGTTCCTGGGTCTTGAGCTAAGGGGGAAGACCCTGGGGATCGTGGGCCTGGGCAGGATTGGAAGCCAGGTGGCCCGCTTCGCCAAGGGGTTTGAGATGCGGGTTCTGGCCTACGACCCCTACATCCCCAAGACCCGGGCGGAAAGCCTGGGGGTGGAGCTTTTGGAGAGCCTCGAGGACCTTCTCCGGCAGAGCCACTTCCTCACCGTCCACACCCCCCTCACCGAGGAGACCCGGGGGATGATCGGCCGGAGGGAGCTCTACCTTCTGCCCCGGGGGGCGGTGGTGGTGAACGCCGCCCGGGGCGGGATCGTAGACGAGAAGGCCCTCCTCGAGGTCCTGGAGGAAGGCCACCTCTTCGCCGCCGGCCTGGACGTCTTCGGCGAGGAGCCGCCCCCCAAGGACCACCCCCTGGTCCACCACCCCCGGGTGGTCCACACCGCCCACCTGGGGGCGAACACCTTTGAGGCTCAAGAAAGGGTGGGGGAGGCCATCCTGGAAAGGGTGGTGCGCACCCTGGAGGGGGACCTCTCCTACGCCTTGAACACCGGTTTTGACCCCGAGGCCCTGGAGGCCCTGAAGGGCTTCCTCCCCCTGGGAGAGGCCTTGGGGAGGCTTCTCGCCAGATCACCCGGGGCCGCCCCCAGGCCTTGGAGGTGCGCTTCCTGGGCCAGTTTGAGAAGGACCCCGAGCCCGTGGCCAGCGCCGTGGCCAAGGGGCTTCTCTCCCGGGTTCTGGGGGAAGGGGCGGTGAACCTGGTCTCGGCGAGGCCCCTCCTCAAGGACCGGGGCATCCACCTCACCACCCTGCGCTCCGAGGAGGCGGGGGAGTACACGAGGCTTTTGGAGGCCAGGCTTTCCACGGACCAGGAGGAGCGCCGGGCCCGGGGGGTGGTGATCGGGGGGAAGCCCCGCTTGGTGGGGATCGACGACTACGCCTGGAGGTGGTGCCTGAGGGGTACATGCTGGTCTGCGTCAACTACGACCGCCCCGGGGTGGTGGGCCAGGTGGGGACCCTCTTGGGGGAGGCTGGGGTGAACATCGCCGGAATGCAGCTCGGGCGGGACGTACCGGGAGGCGGGCCCTCTTCGTGCTCACCGTGGACCAGAAGCCCTCCCCGGAGGTCCTGGAGGCCCTTAGGGCCCTGCCGGTGCTGGAACGGGTGGACGTGGCGGAGCTCTAAGTACCCCGCCGCGGCGGGGGCCCCAAAAAACTTTTCCCCAGCCTTAGTTTGGGCACCTCATGTTGCGAAACCAAAGCGCGGGCAATTAATACCGCCCCGCTGGCGCGGGCCGGCATGGGGGCCTGGCGAAGCCCTCTTTAGGGTGAGGGGTGGTGGGGCTTCGCGGAGCTTCCTGGGGGAGGGTGTTGTGAGGAGAATAATGGTGCAAGCGCAAGAAATCGTGAACTAAATCACTTGCTCTTCCCAAAGGCGTACACCAGCTCGTCCCCCTTCCGCACCACCAAAAGGAGGGCGGACCGCCCTAAGGAGTCTTTGAGCAGGTATTTGGTCCGCACCTCCCCGGCTATCGTCCTCTCCTCCTGGCCCTCCAGGAAGTACCCTGCGGCGGCGAAGGCGGTGAGGACCTGCTGGATGAAGACGGCGTGGAGGCGGCTGGCTAGACCCTTGGCGGCGAAAGCTCCAGGGCGTAGCCCTTGGCTTCGGGGAAGCGGACCAGGATGGGCTCGGGGCTTCTGGCCTTGTAGGTGCCCTGGGGCAGGCGCACGGCGGGGTCCAGGCTCGAGGCCCAAGCGGCCACCGCCGTCACCTCCACCAGGGTCTGGGCCCAGGCGCCCACGGCGAGGACCAGGAGCAGGCTCACCAGCTTTTTCATGCCCCCATTGTACTTTGCGGGCCCTTAGCCCAGGAGGAGTTCCCGCGCCCTTAAGGCCAGGTGCACCCGGGCCAGGGTCTCGGGGTGGGAGAGGGGGCCGAGGAGGGCCTCCATGCGTTTCAAGCGGTAGCGCAGGGTGTTGGGATGGACGTTAAGGCGGGAGGCCGCCTCCTGCAGGGTGCGGGCCTGCAGGTAGGCCTCGAGGGTCTTCAGAAGCTTGGGGGGGAGGGGTAGGTACCGCTCCACCAGGGCCTTGAGGTCCTCGGGGGACTGCTGCAGGAGGACGAAGGCCACGGGGTCCAGGCCGGTGAAGGAAAGGGCCTCCCCGGGGCGGGCGGCCTTAAGGGCGATGAGGGCCTCCCGGTAAGCTCCTGCACCCCGCCTCCGGCGTGCACCGCCGAGTAGCCTAGGCGGCTTCCCGAAGGAGGGCGGCGAGGAGGTTTTCCGCCTCCTTCTTGGGGTTGTGCACCTGCCACATGGCGGCCACCCGGTTCCCCCGGGCCGTGAGGAGGTAGGGGACCCCGAGCCGGTCCAGGTGGGCCCCGGTGCGGCGGCGGGGTTCCAAGGTGGCCTCCCGCCGCCTTTCCTCCGCTAGCCGATGCCGCCCCGGGACGGCGGGGGGCTCCCCCAGGGCCAAAACCCATTCCACCCCTTCGGTGAAGCCGAAGGCGAAGAGGCGCTCGGGCTCGGCCTCCCCTAGGATGAGGCCTTCCAGCAGAGCCCCACCCAGGGACTCCTCCTGCATCCTCTCCAAGCTCCGCTCCAGGGCCCTGAGGCGGAGGAGACGGGAGGCCACCTGCAAAAGCCCTAGGGCCCGCCGCAGAAGGGCTTCTTCCCCGTAGGCCACCAGGACCCCCTCCCCCGCCTCCAGCGCCAGGTACCCCCCGGCCTTCCCCCGCTTCCTTGGGATGCTGGGGGGGCACGGGTCCGGCGAAGGCCAGGACCTCCCCCCAAGGGGCCACCTGGGCCAGGGCCAGACCTGTGGCCTGGTGGAGGACCTCCAGGAGGGGCCTTTGGGGAAGCTTCAAAAGGAGGTCCAGGAGCCCGGCCAGGGCCAGCCCAGGGCCCAGGGCGAAGAGCCTCGAGGCCAGGGCCCGCTCCACCTCCTCCTTCTGTAGCCAGGGCGGGTAGAGGGCCAGGCCCAGGCCTTCCCTCTGGCAGAAGGCCTCCACCTCCGGGTAGGGCTCGGGGAGGAGGAAGCCCGAGGCCGCGCGGTGGCGGAAGAGGCTACCCTCGGGGCGGAAGAGGAGCAGGGCCCCCTCTTGGGGGAGGAGGGGCCTGGGCTCGGGGAGCAGGTAGAGGACGGGCCTCTCCGAGGGCACCCGGATCCTCAGGCCCAGGTCCCGGCAGAGGGCTGTGAAGCCTATGGGGTTTTCTCCAAAGAGTATCTCTTGCATCGTTTAATCCCACAATAACTTCCCCTTTTCTCCCCGGCAAGCGGGGCTGAGTTTGTTTTTGTTAACAAAGATATTGAAAAAGTTGTCTAAAGTCCCAGTTGCCCCCTTCCCGCGTCCAGGGCACCCTGGAAGGCGAAAGGAGCCCAGCATGTTCCGCGGTTCCATACCGCCCCTACCCACACCCTTTCGGCGAGGCCGGTTGGACGAGGAGGCCCTAAGGCGCCTCGTGGAGCGGGTCATCCAGGGAGGCTCCCACGGCGTGAGCGTGGGGGGCACCACGGGCGAGCCCGGCACCCAGACCCTGGAGGAGAGAAAGCGGGCCATAGAGGTGGTCCTGGACCAGGTGGCGGGCCGCATTCCCGTGATCCCGGGCACCGGGGCGCTTCGCCTCGAGGAGACCCTGGAGCTCACCCGCTTCGCCCAGGAGGTCGGGGCCCAGGGGGCCATGGTCATCGTCCCCTACTACGTCAAGCCCAACCAGGAGGGGCTTTACCGCTACTTCGCCGAGGTGGCGAAGGCCGTTCCCGACTTCCCCCTCCTCATCTACAACATCCCGGGAAGGGCCGGGGTGGAGATCGCTCCCCTAACCGTGGCCCGCCTCCGGAAGGACTTCCCCAACATCGTGGGCCTCAAGCACTCCTCCAAGGACCTGGAGTACGTCTCCCGCCTCCTCCAGGAGGCGGGGCGTGACTTTTTGGTCTTCTGCGGCCTGGAAAGCCTCACCCTCCCCATGATGAGCCTGGGGGCGGTGGGGACCATCGCCGCCACCGCCAACTGGCTCCCCAAGGAGGTGGCCCTCCTCTGCGAAAAGGCCCTCGCCGGGGACTACCAGGGGGCGCGGGAACTCCACTTCTATCTCCTCGAGCCAACGAGGCCATCTTCTGGGACACGAACCCCATCCCCCTGAAGACCGTTCTCTCCTGGATGGGGCTTTTGGAAAAGGAGTGGCGCCCCCCCTTGGGGCCCACCACGCCGGAGGTGGAGGAAAGGCTTAGGCGGATGGCCGAGCGCTACGGCCTCCTCCCCAAGGAGAAGGAGGCGGCGTGAAGCTCGCCCGTTTTCTCGCCAAGGGAAGGGTCCACCAGGGGGTCTACCGGGAAGGCCTCCTCCTGGACGAGGCGGGGGAGGCCCACAGGCCCGATGACGTCACCTGGCTCCTCCCCTTCACCCCGGGGAAGATCCTGGGCGTGGCCCTGAACTACCCTGACCACGCCGAGGAGCTGGGCCTAGAGCGCCCCGAGGAGCCCGCCCTCTTCTGGAAGCCCAACTCCAGCCTCCTTCCCCACCAGGGGGTAGTTCTCTACCCCAAGGGGGCCAGGTTCGTCCACTACGAGGTGGAGCTCGCCGTGGTGGTGGGCCGCCCCATGAAGCGGGTCAAGGCCAAGGACGCCCTGGACTACGTCCTGGGCTACACCATCGCCAACGACCTCGTGGCCCGGGACTACGTGACGAACACCTTCCGCCCCCCCATCCGGGCCAAGGGGCGGGACACCTTCCTCCCCCTGGGGCCCTTCCTCGTGGTGGAGGAGGTGGAAGACCCCCAGAACCTTTGGCTTCGGGCCTACGTGAACGGGGAACTCAGGCAGGAGGGGCACACCTCGAGGATGCTCTACTCCGTGGCGGAGCTTCTGGAGTTCGTTTCCGAGTTCATGACCCTGGAGCCTACGACGTCCTTCTCACCGGCACCCCCAAGGGGATCAGCCAGGTGCGGCCCGGGGACGTGATGCGTTTGGAGATAGAGGGGCTTGGGGCCCTGGAGAACCCCATAGAGGAGGAGCCATGAGGTACGCGGACCGGGTGGCCGGGATTTCCTGGGAGAGGATTGAAGAGGTGCGCCAGCGCCTCAAGGAAAAGCCCGCCCTCCACTTCATCGCCGGGGAGTTCGTCCCCTCGGAAAGCGGGGAGACCTTTCCCTCCTTAGACCCCGCCACGAACGAGGTCTTGGGCTATGCGGCCCGGGGCGGGGCAAGGGAGGTGGACCGCGCCGCCAAGGCGGCCCACGAGGCCTTTCCCCGGTGGAGCCGCACCAAGGCCAAGGAGAGGAAACGCTACCTCTTAAGGATCGCCGAGCTCATAGAGAAGCACGCCGACGAGCTCGCCGTGATGGAGTGCCTGGACGCGGGGCAGGTCTTGAGGATCGTCCGGGCAGGTGGCCCGGGCAGCGGAGAACTTCGCCTTCTATGCCGAGTACGCCGAGCACGCCATGGAGGACCGCACCTTCCCCGTGGACCGGGACTGGCTCTACTACACCGTGCGGGTCCCCGCGGGCCCCGTGGGCATCATCACCCCCTGGAACGCCCCCCTGATGCTCTCCACCTGGCGCATCGCCCCCGCTTTGGCCTTCGGGAACACCGTGGTCCTGAAGCCCGCGGAGTGGAGCCCCTTCACCGCCACCAAGCTGGCGGAGATCCTAAAGGAGGCGGACCTCCCCCCAGGGGTCTTCAACCTGGTCCAGGGCTATGGTGAGGAGGCGGGGGCGGCCTGGTGGCCCACCCCCTGGTCCCCCTCCTTACCCTCACCGGGGAAACGGAGACGGGGAAGATCGTCATGCGAAACGCCGCGGAGCACCTCAAGCGCCTCTCCCCGGAGCTCGGCGGCAAAAGCCCCGCCCTGGTCTTTGCCGACGCCGACCTGGAGAGGGCCCTGGACGCCGTGGTCTTCCAGATCTTCTCCTTCAACGGGGAAAGGTGCACGGCAAGCTCCAGGCTCCTCGTGGAGGAGAAGATCTTTGAGGAGTTCGTGGGGAAGGTGGTGGAAAGGGCCCGGGCCATCCGGGTGGGCCACCCCCTGGACCCCGAGACCGAGGTGGGGCCCTTGATCCACCCCGAGCACCTTCAAAGGGTCCTGGGCTACGTGGAAACGGGGAAGCGGGAAGGGGCGAGGCTTCTCGTGGGCGGGGAACGGGCCAAGGCCTCCTTCCGGGGGGAGGACCTCTCCCGGGGGAACTACCTCCTCCCCACGGTCTTCGTGGGGGAGAACCACATGAAAATCGCCCAGGAGGAGATCTTCGGGCCCGTCCTCGTGGCTATCCCCTTCAAGGACGAGGAGGAGGCCTTGAGAAAGGCGAACGACACCCGCTATGGCCTCGCCGCCTACGTCTTCACCCGGGACCTGGAAAGGGCCCACCGGCTCGCCCTGGAGCTCGAGGCGGGGATGGTCTATCTCAACAGCCACAACGTCCGCCACCTGCCCACGCCCTTCGGCGGGGTGAAGGGAAGCGGGGACCGGAGGGAGGGCGGCACCTACGCCCTGGACTTCTACACCGACCTCAAAACCATCGCCCTTCCCCTCCGCCCCCCGCACGTGCCAAGTTCGGGAAGTGAGGGAGGTAGCCCATGGCAAGGACCGGAGCGGAGTACATGGAGGCCTTGAAGACCCGTCCCCCCAACCTCTGGTACAAGGGGGAGAAGGTGGAGGACCCCACCACCCACCCCGTCTTCCGGGGGATCGTGCGCACCATGGCCGCCCTTTATGACCTGCAGCACGATCCCCGCCACCGGGAGGTCCTCACCTACGAGGAGGACGGGAAGCGGCACGGGATGAGCTTCCTCATCCCCAAAACCAAGGAGGACCTGAAGCGGCGGGGGCAGGCCTACAAGCTCTGGGCCGACCAGAACCTGGGGATGATGGGGCGGAGCCCCGACTACCTCAACGCCGTGGTCATGGCCTACGCGGCGAGCGCTGACTACTTCGGGGAGTTCGCCGAAAACGTCCGGAACTACTACCGCTACCTCCGGGACCAGGACCTCGCCACCACCCACGCCCTCACCAACCCCCAGGTGAACCGGGCCAAGCCCCTTCCGCCCAGCCCGACCCCTACATCCCCGTGGGGGTGGTGAAGCAGACGGAGAAGGGGATCGTGGTCCGGGGAGCCCGGATGACGGCCACCTTCCCCCTGGCGGACGAGGTCCTCATCTTCCCCTCCACCCTCCTCAAGGAGGGGCCGGGGAGCGAGAAGTACGCCGTCGCCTTTGCCCTGCCCACCTCCACCCCGGGCCTCCACTTCGTCTGCCGGGAGGCCCTGGTGGGCGGGGAGAGCCCCTTCGACCACCCCCTCTCCAGCCGCCTCGAGGAGATGGACTGCCTGGTGGTCTTTGACGACGTCCTGGTCCCTTGGGAAAGGGTCTTCATCCTGGGGAACGTGGAGCTTTGCAACAACGCCTACGCCGCCACGGGGGCCCTCCACCACATGGCCCACCAGGTGGTGGCCCTGAAGACGGCGAAGACCGAGGCCTTTTTGGGGGTGGCCGCCTCATGGCCGAGGGCATCGGGGCGGACGCCTACGGCCACGTCCAGGAGAAGATCGCCGAGATCATCGTCTACCTCGAGGCCATGAAGGCCTTCTGGACCCGGGCCGAGGAGGAAGCCAAGGAGAACGCCTACGGGCTTCTCTGCCCGGACCGCAAGGCCTTGGACGGGGCCAGGAACCTCTACCCGAGGCTTTACCCCAGGATCCGGGAGATCCTGGAGCAGATCGGGGCCAGCGGCCTCATCACCCTGCCCTCGGAGAAGGATTTCAAGGGGCCCCTCGGGCCCTTTTTGGAGAAGTACCTGCAGGGGGCCACCCTCGAGGCCAAGGAGCGGGTGGCCCTCTTCCGCCTGGCCTGGGACATGACCCTCTCCGGCTTCGGGGCCCGGCAGGAGCTCTACGAGCGCTTCTTCTTCGGCGACCCCGTGCGCATGTACCAGACCCTCTACCAGGTCTACGACAAGGAGCCCTACAAAGAACGGATCCGCGCCTTCCTCAAGGGGAGCCTCGAGGTCTTTGCGGAGGTCCAGGCATGAAGGAGGCCTTCAAGGAGGCCCTCGCCCGCTTCGCCAGCGGGGTCACGGTGGTGGCGGCAAGGCTTGGGAGGAGGAAAGGGGGATGACGGCCACCGCCTTCATGTCCCTAAGCCTCGAGCCCCCCCTCGTGGCCCTGGCGGTGAGCGAGCGGGCCCGGCTCCTCCCCGTCCTCGAGGGGGCGGGGGCCTTCACCGTGAGCCTCCTCCGCGAGGGGCAGGAGGCGGTCTCCGAGCACTTTGCGGGAAGGCCCAGGGAGGGGATCGCCCTGGAGGAGGGAAGGGTAAAGGGGGCCCTCGCCGTCCTCCGCTGCCGCCTCCACGCCCTCTACCCCGGGGGGGACCACCGGATCGTGGTGGGCCGGGTGGAGGGGGTGGAGCTCGGGGAGGAGGGGCCTCCTTTGGTCTACTTCCAGAGGGGCTACAGGAGGTTGGTATGGCCATCGTGAGGGTGGGGTTTGTGGAACTTTGGGTGCGGGACCTGGAAAGGAGCCTGGAGTTCTACCAGGGGCTTCTGGCTTCCGCCTGGAGCACCGGGAGAAGAAGGCGGCCTACCTCCGGGGCTACGAGGAGCTGGAGTGGAGCCTCAAGCTCACCGAGGCCCCCTTCCCCGCGGTGCGCGCCCTGGGCTTCAAGGTGGACGAGAAGGGCCTGGAGCAGGGCCTGGCCTGGGCCCGGCAGGAAGGGCTTCCCCACCGGCTGGAGTCCGACTGGGGCAGGCCTGAAATCCTCCGCCTCCAGGACCCCTTCGGCTATCCCTTGGCCTTCTACTTCCAGGCGGAAAAGCTCCCCCGGGTCCTCCAGAACTACCACGAGTACCGGGGGCCCGGGGTTTTGCGCATAGACCACCTCAACGTCTTCTCCCCCGTGGTGGGGGAGGCCACGCGGTTCTACCAGGAGGTCTTCGGCTTCCGCCTCACGGAGTACACGGAGGATGACGAGGGGAGGCTTTGGGCGAGCTGGCTCCACCGCAAGGGCAACGTCCACGACATCGCCTTCACCAACGGGGAAGGCCCCAGGCTCCACCACTTCGCCTACTGGCTCCCCGATCCCCTCGCCGTGCTGAAGGCGGCGGACATCCTGGCGGGGGCCATGCGCACCGACCAGATTGAGCGGGGCCCCGGGCGGCACGGGATCTCCAACGCCATGTTCCTCTACCTACGCGATCCTGACGGGCATCGCCTAGAGCTCTACACCTCCGACTACCTCACCGTGGACCCCGACCTGCCCCCGGTGCGCTGGAGCCTGAACGACCCCCGCCGCCAGACCCTCTGGGGGCACCGCACGCCCAAGAGCTGGTTCTTGGAGGGAAGCCCCCTTTTGGATCTTGACGGAAGGCCCGTACCCACGGAGCTTCGGCACTTGTCGGCCTCCCAGAGCACGTGACCTGAGGCCAGGGCCCGGTTCCAGCCCGGGCCTTGACGGGACAAAGGTCCCTTCTTACACTGGAATCCGAACCGAACGGGTGTTTGTTCGTCCCCACTCCGGGCCCAAGCCCGGTGGGAAAAGGAGGAAAAGATGAAGCGTTGGTTGGTACCCCTTTTGGCGTTGGCCCTCTCCGCGTGGGCTCAAGGCGCCTTGAAGGTGGGGGTGGTGGTCTCGGCCACGGGACCCGCCGCCTCCTTGGGCATCCCCGAGCGGAACACCTTCCTCCTCCTGCAAGACCTTCTGGCCCGCACGGGGGGCGTGGCGGGAAGGAAGGTGGAATTCGTCATCCTGGACGACGCCTCCGACACCACCCAGGCGGTGCGCAACACCAGGCGCCTGGTGGAGGAGGGCGTGGTGGCCGTGGTGGGCACCACCACCACCCCGGCTTCCCTGGGGATGATCCCCGTGGTGGCCGAGGCCAAGGTGCCCATGATCTCCTTGGCCGCCAGCAAGGACATCATCTACCCGTGGACGCCCAGCGCTTCTGGGTCTTCAAGACCCCGCAGACGGAGGAGCTCATGGCCCGGGCCATCGTGGCGGACATGGTGGCCCGCGGGGTCAAGACCGTGGGCTACATCGGCTTCAACGACGCTACGGGGAGGGCTGGGCCCGCTTCTTTGAGGCCGAGCTCAAGGCCAAGGGCCTCCAGCTGGTGGTCTCGGAGCGGTACAACCGCACGGACACCAGCGTCACCGGTCAGGCCTTGAGGATCCTCGCCCGCAGGCCCGACGCCGTGCTGGTGGGGGCCAGCGGTACCCCAGCGGTGCTTCCCCAGCGCACCCTGAAGGAGCGGGGCTATGCGGGCCTCATCTACCAGACCCACGGGGTGGCGAACCCCGACTTCCTGCGGGTAGGGGGTAAGGACGTGGAGGGGACCCTTCTCCCCGCCGGGCCCATCCTGGTGGCGGAGCAGCTTCCCGGCGCCTTCCCCTCCAAGCGGGTGGCCCTGGACTACATCCAGCGCTACGAGGCCCGGTACGGCATCGGCAGCTACTCCACCTTCGGGGCGCATGCCTGGGACGCCTGGCTCATCCTGAAGCCCGCCCTGGAGCGGGCCCTCAAGAAGGCGGACCCCGAAAAGGACCTCGCCGCCTTCCGCTCCGCCCTCCGGGACGAGATCGAGGCCACCAAGGGCCTGGTGGCCACCCACGGCGTCTTCACCTTCAGCAAGGAGGACCACCTGGGCCTCCGCTTTGAGGACGCCGCGGTGATGGTGCAGGTGGAAGGGGGCCGCTGGAAGCTCATCCGCACCTTCCGCTAGGCCATGGACGCCACCATCCTCGGCCTTCTCTTCCTGGACGCCCTGCAGAACGGGGTGGTCTACGGCCTCCTGGCCCTGGCCATGGTCCTGGTCTTCGCCGTGACCCGGGTGATCCTGGTGCCCATTGGGGAGCTCATGATGTTCGCTCCCCTCTCCCTGGTCTGGCTCCAAGGGGGGAAGCTCCCCGGGACCCTCTGGCTGGCCCTGGCCCTAGGGGTGGCCTGGGCCCTTTTGACCCGGGGCCGGGGGGCCCTCCTGCCCCTCCTGGGCGGGGCGGGGCTTTTCCTCCTCTTCCTCTTGGCCCTGAAAGCCCCTCCCGTGGCCTACCTGGCGGCCCTCCTTCTTGTGGTCTACCTGGGGGTTGCCACCTACCGGGTTTTCTTCCAGCCCATGCGGGCTGCTTCCCCGGAAGGGGAACATCGAGGGGCCACGGTGCTGGCCTACCTCATCATGGCCGTGGGGCTCCACGTGGCCTACCAGGGGCTTGGGCTCGTGTTCTTCGGTCCCGAGCAGTTCCGCCCCGCTCCCCTGGTGGAGGGGGAGGCCCTGGTGGGGCTTTCCTGGCAGGGGGTGCTGGTGCTCCTGTTCGCCTTGGCGGCTGCGGGGGGGCTTTACCTCTTCTTTCGCCTCTCCCTCTACGGCAAGGCCCTTTTGGCGGCGGCGGAAAGCCGACTCGGGGCCAGGCTGTGCGGTATCCGTCCGGAGGAGGCGGGGATGGTGGCCTTCGCCATCGCGAGTCTTATGGCGGCCCTCTCGGGGCTCCTCCTGGCGCCCCTTATCAACGCCGCCTACTTCATGGGCTTCATGCTGGGGTTGAAGGGGTTCGTGGCGGCCATCCTGGGGGGGCTTTTAAGCTACCCCGTGGCCTTTCTGGGGGCGCTGTTGGTGGGTCTTTTTGAGAGCTTTACCAGCTTCTACGCCAGCGCTTACAAGGAGGCCTTGGTCTTCTTGCTTTTGGTGCCCGCCCTCCTGGTTCAGAGCCTTAGGGCGCGGGCGGTGGAGGAGTGATGCGCTACGGGTGGTTTCTGCTTCTCCTTTTGCCCTTGGCCTTATCCCCCTTTCCCTTCTACCTCACCCTCCTCAACTTCTTCGCCCTCTCGGGCCTGGTGGCCCTTTCCCTCTACGTCCTCACCGGGCTTGGCGGGATGACGAGCTTCGCCCAGGCGGCCTTCATGGGGGTGGCGGCCTACGCCACCGCCCTCCTCGCCAAGGGGACGGGCCTTTCCCCCTGGGCGGGCCTCCTCCTGGGGCTTCTCCTCACCCTGGCCTTCGCCCTGGTCCTGGGCCTCCTCACCGTCCGGCTCAAGGGGCACTTCCTCCCCCTCTCCACCATCGCCTGGCAGGTGGCCCTCTACATCCTGGCGGGGAACCTGGTGGGGCTCACCGGGGGGCACACGGGGCTTACGGACCTCCCGGCCCTGGTCCTCTTGGGCCTCCCCTTGGACACCCCCTTCCGCTACGCCTTCTTAAGCCTTTTCCTCCTGGCCCTCCTCGTCCTCGCCCTCTATAACCTCCGGGAAAGCCGCTTAGGCCGGGCCCTCCTCGCCCTCCGGGGGGACGCCCTCACCGCGGCGAGCTTCGGGGTGGACCCGGCGGCCCTTCGCCTCAAGGCCTTTCTCCTCGCCGGGGGCATCGCGGGGCTTGCGGGGTTCCTCTACGCCCACTTCCTCCGCTTCGTGAACCCCACGCCCTTCTCCCTCGAGGCCTCCATCAAGTACCTGGTGATGGCCGTGGCCGGGGGGGTGGGGACGATCCCCGGGGTTTTGCTTGGGGCCGCCCTCTTCACCGGCCTGGAGGACTGGCTCAAGGACCTCCTCCCCCTCCTCCTGGGGCGGCAGGGGAACTACGAGACGGTGGCCTACGGCCTCGTCCTGGCGGGCATTCTCCTTCTTGCTCCCAAGGGGGTCTATCCCTTCCTGGCCCGTTTTTCGCCGAAGGGGGAGGGGAGGCTATCGAAGGCCGAGCCCCTGCCTTTGCCCACCCCTTCCGGCACCCCGGGGGAGGTGGTCCTGGAGGCCCAGGGCCTCAAGAAGGCTTTTGGGGGGCTCCTTGCCGTAAACGGCGTTTCCTTCGCCTTAAGGCGGGGAGAGATCCTGGCCCTCATCGGCCCCAACGGGGCGGGGAAGAGCACCACCTTCCACCTCGTCACCGGGGCCATCCCGCCGGACGGAGGCAGGGTTTTCCTCTTCGGGAGGGAGATCACGGGGCTTCCGCCCCACCGCATCCATCCCTTGGGCCTGGGCCGCACCTTCCAGCACCCCCACATCTTCCCCGAGATGACGGTGCTGGAGAACGCGGCCCTGGCCACCTACGCCCGCACCCGGGCGGGGTTCTTGCGGGTCCTTTTCGGCCTCCACCGGGAGGAGGAGGCGCGGGCCCTGGCCACCGCCTACCAGGCCCTCAAGCGGGTGGGTTTGGAGGACCTCGCCCTGGAGGCCGCTTCCCGGCTTACCGCGGGGCAACAGCGCCTTTTGGAGATCGCCCGCCTTCTGGCCTCGGGAGCGGAGATCCTCCTCCTGGACGAACCCGGGGCGGGCTTGAGGGCCGGGGAGAAGCGGGAGCTTGCCCACCTCCTCAAGGCCCTCGCCCGGGAAGGGTACACCGTCCTCCTGGTGGACCACGACATGGACCTCGTCATGGGCCTGGCCGACCGGGTGGTGGTGATGAACTACGGGGAGAAGATCGCCGAGGGCACCCCCAAGGAGGTGCAACGGAACCCCTTGGTGCGGGCGGCCTACCTGGGGGAGGTGGAGGCGGCATGAGCCTCTTGGCGGTGCGGGACCTCACGGTGCGCTACGGGGCCCTGGAGGCCGCGCGCGGGGTTTCTTTCGCCTTAGAGGAGGGGGAGGCCCTGGCCCTCATCGGCCCCAACGGGGCGGGGAAGACGAGCGTCCTCAAGGGGATCCTCGGCCTCGCCCGGGCCGAGGGGGAGGTGCGCCTCCTGGGAGAGCCTTTCCCCCAAAGGACCCCCGAGGCCCTCCTCCGGCGGGGGGTGGTCCTCGTGCCTGAGGGACGGGCCCTCTTCCCCGGTCTTCCCGTGGAGGACAACCTCCTCCTCGGGGCTTCGCCCGCTTCAGGAGGGGAGAGGACCTCAGGGCCGATCTCAAGCGGGTTTACGCCCTCTTCCCCCGCCTGGAGGAGAGGCGGCGCCAGCCCGCGGGGACCCTCTCCGGGGGGGAGCAGCAGATGCTGGCCATCGGCCGCGCCTCATGGCCCGGCCCCGCCTCCTCCTCCTGGACGAGCCTTCCTTGGGCCTCGCCCCCTCATCGTCCAGGAGATCTTCCGCATCCTCGCCGCCCTCAAGGGGGAGGGGGTGAGCCTCCTCCTGGTGGAGCAGAACGCCAAGATGGCCCTTTCCCTGGCGGACCGGGGGGTGGTGCTGGAGGCGGGGGAGGTGGTCCTTTCGGGGGG
>BBBN01000012.1 GCA_001311585.1 Thermus sp. JCM 17653 | reverse complement strand
TGCAGGGGCGCGCTCAGGGCCCGCTCCACCACGGGGGCCTTTCCCGCAGGGAGTACCAGACGGCCAAGGCCGCAAGCAGGGAGAGGAGCCAGGCGGGCCAGTCACGCATGGGCCACCCCCTTGAGCCGCTCCCGCAGGGCCTCGAGGGAAAGGGGCGGGGAAAGCCTTCCCCCTCCGCCACCCTTATGGCCCCCGTCTCCTCGCTCACCACGATGACCAGGGCGTCGGAAGCCTCGGAAAGCCCAAGGGCCGCCCGGTGGCGGGTGCCAAGGCCCAAATGGGCCTCGGAAAGGGGAAAGACGCAGCCTGCGGCGAAAAGCCGCCCTCCCCGCAGGATGGCCCCGCCGTCGTGGAGGGGAGTGCCGGGGTGGAAGAGGGTGACGAGGAGCCGGGCGGAAAGCCGGGCGTCCAGCACCTCCCCGGTGGCGGCGTACTCCCCCAGGGGAGTGCGCCTTTCCAGGGCCAAAAGGGCCCCGTAGCGCCGCTCGGCCAGGCGGGAAAGGCCTAAAAGGAGCTCCTCCAAGGCCAAGGAAGGCGCCCTGGGCCCCTGGGTCCGGCCCAGGCGCTCCAAAAGCCCCCGGAGTTCCGGCTGGAAGACCACGATGAGGCGAAGGCCCCCAGGGTGGCGGCGTTGCCGAGAAGCCAAGACAGGGCGGAAAGGCCCAGCACGCTGGCCGTGAACCAGACCAGGAGGTAGACCAAAACCCCCCGCACCAGGTTCAAGGCCCGGGTGCCGGCCATGAGGCGGTAGAGGTAGTAAAAGAGGACCGCCACCAGGAGGATGTCCAGAAGGTCGCGCCAGGTGAAGGGCATGGCCTAGAGGAGGCTTGTTCCGGGGCCGTCCCAGGATAGGCCAAAGAGCTTCGCCCAGGTGGCCCCTAGGTCGGCGAAGGTCTCCCGGGTGCCCAACTCCCCCTCCACCCCCGGCCCCACCCAGAGGAGCATCCCGTACTCCCGGGTGTGGTCCGTGCCGAAGAAGGTGGGGTCGTTGCCGTGGTCGGAGACCAAAAAGAGGTGGTCCGTAGGCCCCAAGGCGGCGAGCAACCTGGGAAGGAAGCGTCCAGCTCTAAAAGGGCCCTCCCGTACCCCTCGGGGTCGCGGCGGTGGCCGTACCGGCTGTCAAAGTCCACGAGGTTGACGAAGACGAGGCCCTGGAAGTCCTCCCCTAAAAGGGCCAGGGTCTTTTCCAGGCCGTCTTGGTTGCTCTTGGTCTTCACCTTTCGGGTAAAACCCCGATCCGCGTAGATGTCGGGGATCTTGCCCACGCCCACCACCTCGAGGCCCCCCTCTTTAAGGACGTCCAGGACATTCCTGGGGGGCTCCAAGGCGAAGTCCTTCCGGAGGTGCTCCAGCCGGTAAAACCCCCCCGGCTCCCCGGCGAAGGGCCGGGCGATGACCCGGGCCACCTGGTGCTCGCCGCGGAGCATCTCCCGGGCCACCTGACAAAAGCGGTAAAGCTCCTCCGGGGGTACCACGTCCACGTGGGCCGCCACCTGGAAGACGCTGTCGGCGGAGGTGTAGACGATGGGGAAGCCCGTCTTGAGGTGGGCCTCCCCGTAGTCCCGGATGGCCTCGGTACCGGAGTAGGGCTTGTTCAGAAGCCATCCCCCGACCCCGATGGCCTGGGTCCAGGCCTTGAGCAGCTCTTCCGGAAAGCCTTCGGGGTAGGTCCGGAAGGGCCTTTCCAGAAAGACCCCCACGAACTCCCAGTGCCCGGTGGTGGTGTCCTTCCCGGGGTTCACCTCCTTCATGCGGCCAAAGGCCCCCTGGGGCCTTACGCGGGGCAGGGTGTGGACCCCCTGCACCCACCCCAGGCCCAGGGCGGCCAGTTGGGGCAGGGCGACCCCCGTTTTGAGCACGGTGTGGTCCAGGGTGTCCGCCCCCTCGTCACCGAAACGGGGAGCGTCCGGCAGGTAGCCCAGGCCCACCGAGTCCAAAACCACGGCCACCACCTTCAAGACCTGAGGCCCTCCTCGTCCTCCTCTTCGGCCAGGGCCATGAGCTCCTCCGGGGTCATCTCCGAGAGGGCCCGCACCGCCTGGAACTCCTCCACGAGTCCCTGGATCTCCTCCATGGCCTCCTTGAGGGTGAGCTCGCCGTCCTTGTACTCGTCCAGAACCTCTTCTATGGCCTCCAGGATCCCCACCGCGGCGCTCGCCTGGGAGAGGGCCTGGGCCAGCTCCGAAAGCCTTTCCGCCAGGTCCATGCCCCCATGCTACCCCAAAAGCTCGGCCAGGCGGGAAAGGGCCCGGCCGTACTTCTTGGCGAAGGCCCCGTGGCGGTAGCTTTCGGGGAAGAGGTCCTTCGGGGGGCCCCGGAGGCCTTGAGGTCCAGGCCCAGGTTGTAGAGCTGGTCCACGAAGTGGACGAAGCGCAGGGCGTCGTTCTGATCGTGGAGGGGTTCTAAGCCGCGGAGGTAGACGGCCTTCAGGCCGTCAAAGAGGTAGCGGTAGCGGATGGGGTGGAGCCGCCTCAGGTGGGCGATGAGTTCGGGAAAATCGCCCAGGCTCTTGGGCCTGGGGTCCTCCCGGTAAAGGGCGAGGAGCCTCTCCTCGGTGAGGAGGTCGGGCAGGCGGTCCGGGTCCCGGTGGCGGAAGTCCTCCCCCTCTATGCGCTCCACGGCGAAGCGGCGGGCCAGGCCCTGGATCTGGTGGCGAAACTGCTCGGCGTTGAACCGCCCCTCCCCCAGGGCCCCCGGGGGGGTGTTGGAGGTGGTGGCCACCCGCAGGCCCCGCTCCATGGTGAGGGCCAGGAAGTGGGTCGCCATCTGGGCGTTCCCCGGGTCGTCCAGCTCTAACTCGTCCAGGAAGAGGTAGCGAAGCCCGGAAAAGCGCCTGGCCCCCTCCTTCAGGCCCAGGAGGCCCAGGGTATAGGTGAGCTCCTCAAAGGTGAGGAAGGCCTTGGGGCCCGGAGCCTCCCAGTAGGCCGCCACCAGAAGGTGGGTCTTCCCCACCCCGAAGCCCCCGTCCAGATAGATCCCCTGGGGCCCGGGCATCCTCTTCCGCAAGAAGCCCTGGGGACGGTCGTGCACCCATCGTCGGAGCCTTTCCTTGGCCAGGGCCTGGGAGGGGTAGCGGGGGTCGGGACGGTAGGTCTGGAAGGTGGCTCTTAAAGCGGGGAGGCGGGGCGAAGCCCTGAAGGAGCCTTTCCAGGTCCACCTCGGGGTGGCGTTCGGCGAGGCGCATGGATTAGAGCTTAGCGCACCGCCCCCGTGTCCGGGAAAAGGCCTGCCCTCGAGGGCCCACAGGAGGCGCAACCCAAGGGGTTGGGCAAGCCCCTACCCTTTTGCTACCCTGGAGGGTATGGTGCGGCTTTACGGCATCCCCGGATGCGGACCCTGCGAGATCGTGAAGATGTTCCTGGCGCAAAAGGGTATCCCCTTTGAGTTCGTGAACGCCCGGCAGGACCCAAAGGCCGCCCAGAAGATCGCCGAGCTGGTGGGAAGCCCCACCGCCGGGGTGGTGCTGGAGTGGGACGGCAAGACCGAGGCCATCCGCGGGGTATCCCCCGCTACCCTAAACGCCTGGTACACCCGCTACCGGGAAGAGAGGGCCTCCTGAAGAGCCGTTAAATGGTGGGCCTCGTGGTAGGCGGCGGCCCTAAGCCAGCCCAAAGGGTTAAGCTCCCCGAAGAAGGGGTGGGGGAAGGTAGCGGGGTTTTGGGGGTCCGCCTGGGCCGGCTCCTCCAGGAGGAAGGCCCGGGCCCTGGCCAAAAGGGCCAGGACCTCCTCCAGGGAAAGGCCTCCTTTGGGCCGCACCCCTTCCGGGGCCTGGGGCTTGCCGTCCCTGACCTCCCCGGGGACAAAGGGCACAGGGGGGAGGCTTTCCCCGGCCGCCACCCGGCGGAGGCGCCTTAGGACCCGGGCGGTGGAGTCCTCCACCAAGGCGATGTGCTCCGCCCCCATGAGGGGGGTCCAGGCCCCTTCCCTTAAGGGGGTGGAAAGCCAAGCGGGGTCCGCCTCCCGAAGCAGGGCGAGGAGGGCCTCGCGGCTTTCCCCAAGCCGCCTCAGGGCCTCCTCCCAGGTGCCGTAGTCCTCTAGCCGAGCCATGCCTCAGTGTAAACCAGCCTAACGGGCCATTTTTCCCGGGCTATCAGTGAGCGAGCCTCTCAGCTCCTCCGTCGGGCGCAGGCGGGGGAGGAGGTCCTCACCCTGGACCGAGCCGCCTCTCCCCCGCCCTGGCTCTGGAGCGCTCCTTCGCCAGGGCCTGGTCAGGTAAAGCGCTGCCCTAACGGCCTCCTTGGAGGGCGTTCCCGTGCTCGGACCTTCGGTATAATGCCGGCATGCTCACCGTGGACCTTTCGGGCAAAAAGGCCCTGGTCATGGGGGTCACCAACCAAAGGAGCCTGGGCTTCGCCATCGCCGAGAAGCTCAGGCGGGCGGGGGTGGAGGTGGCCCTAAGCTACCAGGCGGAAAGGCTCCGCCCCGAGGCGGAAAAGCTCGCCGAGGCCCTGGGGGGGGCCCTCCTCTTCCAGGCGGACGTGACCCAGGACGGGGAGCTGGACGCCCTCTTCGCCGGGGTGAAGGAGGCCTTCGGGGGGCTGGACTACCTGGTTCACGCCATCGCCTTCGCCCCCAGGGAGGCCATGGAGGGGCGGTATATAGACACCCGGCGCCAGGACTGGCTTTTGGCCCTGGAGGTCTCCGCCTACTCCCTGGTGGCCGTGGCCCAAAGGGCGGAGCCCCTCCTTAGGGAAGGGGGAGGGATCGTTACCCTCACCTACTACGCCAGCGAGAAGGTGGTGCCCAAGTACAACGTCATGGCCATCGCCAAGGCGGCCCTCGAGGCCAGCGTCCGCTACCTGGCCTTTGAGCTTGGGCCCAAGGGGGTGCGGGTGAACGCCATCTCCGCGGGGCCGGTGCGCACCGTGGCCGCGAGGAGCATCCCCGGCTTCACCAAGATGTACGACCGGGTGGCCCAGACCGCCCCCCTCAGGCGCAACGTGACCCAGGAGGAGGTGGGCAACCTGGGCCTCTTCCTCCTCTCCCCCCTGGCGAGCGGCATCACCGGGGAGGTCATCTACGTGGACGCGGGGTACCACATCATGGGGATGGAGCTGGAAGGGTAGGCCACCCCCCTTTTCCCCGCCGGGTCTCGGCTAGCATGGAGGGGATGAGGCGACCTACCCCCACGGTCTATGTGGGCCGCGTCCCCCTAGGGGGCGCCCACCCCATCGCCGTGCAGTCCATGACCAACACCCCCACCCGGGACGTGGAGGCCACCGCCGCCCAGGTCCTGGAGCTCTACCGGGCGGGAAGCGAGATCGTGCGCCTCACCGTGAACGACGAGGAGGCGGCGAAGGCCGTGCCCGAGATCAAGAGGAGGCTCCTGGATGAGGGGGCGGAGGTCCCCCTGGTGGGGGACTTCCACTTCAACGGCCACCTCCTCCTGCGCAAGTACCCCAGGATGGCGGAGGCCCTGGACAAGTTCCGCATCAACCCGGGCACTGGGCCGGGGGCGGCACAAGGACGAGCACTTCGCCGAGATGCTCCGCATCGCCATGGACCTGGGGAAGCCCGTGAGGATCGGGGCCAACTGGGGAAGCTTAGACCCCGCCCTCCTCACCGAACTCATGGACCAAAACGCGAGGCGCCCTGAGCCCAAAAGCGCCCACGAGGTGGTCCTCGAGGCCCTGGTGGAAAGCGCGACGCGCGCCTACGAGGCCGCCTTGGAAATGGGCCTTGGGCCGGACAAGCTCGTCCTCTCCGCCAAGGTCTCCAAGGCGCGCGACCTGGTGTGGGTCTACCGGGAGCTCGCCCGCCGCACCCAAGCCCCCCTCCACCTGGGCCTCACCGAGGCGGGGATGGGGGTGAAGGGGATCGTGGCCTCCGCCGCGGCCCTCGCCCCCCCTCCTCTTGGAGGGGATCGGGGACACCATCCGGGTCTCCCTCACGCCGGCCCCAGGCGAGCCCCGCACCAAGGAGGTGGAGGTGGCCCAGGAGATCCTCCAGGCCCTGGGGCTCCGCACTTTCGCCCCCGAGGTGACGAGCTGCCCCGGGTGCGGCCGCACCACCAGCACCTTCTTCCAGGAGCTCGCCGAGGAGGTCTCCCGCCGCCTCAAGGAAAGGCTTCCCGAGTGGAAGGCCCGCTACCCCGGGGTGGAAGGACTGAAGGTGGCGGTGATGGGTTGCGTGGTGAACGGCCCCGGGGAGAGCAAGCACGCCCACATCGGCATCTCCCTCCCGGGGGCGGGGGAGGAGCCCAAGGCCCCGGTCTACGCCGACGGCAAGCTCCTCACCATCCTCAAGGGGGAGGGCGTCGCCGAGGAGTTCCTTAGGCTCGTGGAGGACTACGTCAAGACCCGCTTCGCCCCCAAGGCCTGATGGACCCCTTCCGCTTACAGGTGGAGGCCCGCGCGGGCAGGGCCCGGGTGGGGAGGCTTTTCACCCCCCACGGGGCGGTGGAGACCCCCCTCTTCATGCCCGTGGGCACGGCCGGCTCGGTAAAGGGCCTCATGCCCAAGGACCTGAAGGCCATCGGAAGCCAGGTCCTCCTCGCCAACACCTACCACCTCCTCCTCCGCCCGGGTCCCGAAAGGGTGAGGGCCCTCGGGGGGCTTCACGGCTTCGCCGGCTGGAAGGGCCCCTGGCTTACGGACTCCGGGGGCTTCCAGGTGATGAGCCTCGGGCACCTGCGCCGCATTGACGAGGAGGGGGTGGTCTTCCAAAGCCACCTGGACGGGCGCCTCATCAAGCTCACCCCGGAAGGAGCATCGCGGTGCAGGAGGCTTTGGGGGCCGACCTCATCATGGCCTTTGACGAGTGCCCCCCCTACCCCTCCTCCCCGGAGTACCTGAAGGCCTCCCTGGAGCGCACCCTCCGCTGGCTGGAGCGGAGCCTCAAGGCCAAGACCCGGCCCGACCAGGCCCTCTTCGGCATCGCCAGGGGGGGACGGACCCCAAGCTCAGGAGGCTCTCCACCCTGGAGACCCTCCGGTTTGACCTCCCGGGCTACGCCATCGGGGGCTTGGCCGTGGGGGAGCCCAAGGAGGCCATGTTCGCCATGGTGGAGCTCTCCACCCGCCTCCTCCCTGAGGACCGCCCCCGCTACCTCATGGGGGTCGGCCACCCCGAGGACCTGGTGGCGGCCATGGGGCTTGGGGTGGACCTCTTTGACTGCGTCTACCCCACCCGCACAGGCCGCTTCGGCAGCGCCTGGTGCCGGAGGGACGGCTCAACCTGAAAAACGCCCGCTTCCTCGAGGACCCGAGGCCCCTGGAGGAGGGGTGCGACTGCTACACCTGCCAGACCTTTAGCCGCGCCTACCTGGCCCACCTGGTGCGCGCCGGGGAGATGCTCGGGGGGATCCTCCTCTCCCTCCACAACCTGCGCCACCTCCACCGCCTCACCGAGGCCGCCCGGCAGGCCATCCGCGAGGGGCGCTACGGGGACTTCGCCCGCGAGTTCGCCAGGAGGCGCTTCGGCAAGGAGGTGCCCCCCTGGTTCCTCGAGGCCCTGGCCGCCGGGGGCCACGGGTAGAATGCTTCCGGTATGACGCCAAGGCATCTCATCCTGGGGCTCCAGCACACGGTGGCCATGTTCGGGGCCACCGTCTTGGTCCCCCTCCTCACCGGCCTCAACCCGTCCGTGGCCCTCTTCACCGCCGGGGTGGGTACCCTGGTCTTCCACCTGGTCACGGGGCGGATGGTCCCCGTCTTCCTGGCTCCAGCTTCGCCTTCATCGCCCCCATCCTGGCGGCCAAGGAGGCGGGCTTCTCTTTGAGCGCCATCGGGGGCGGGATCGCGGCCGCGGGGCTCGTCTACGTCCTCTTCGCCCTCCTCGTCCTCCTCATCGGCTCCGAACGGGTGCGCCGGGTCTTCCCCCCGGTGGTCACGGGCCCGGTGATCGTGGTCATCGGCCTCACCTTGGCCCCGGTGGCGGTGGAGATGGCGGGCAAGGACTGGCTCCTCGCCGTCTTCACCTTCGCGAGCGCCGTGGCGAGCGCCGTCTTCTTCCGCGGCCTCTTCCAGATGGTCCCGGTGCTCGTGGGGGTGGGGGCGGGCTACCTCCTCGCCCTCCTCCTCGGCCGGGTGGACCTCTCCCCCGTGCGGGAGGCCCCCTGGTTCGCCCTCCCCGCCTTCACCCCGGCCACCATGGAGTGGGGGGCGGTCCTCCTCATCGCTCCCGTGGCCTTCGTCACGGTGATGGAGCACATCGGGGACATCCTCACCAACGGCCGGGTGGTGGGGAAGGACTTCTTCGTCAAGCCTGGCCTCCACCGCACCCTCCTCGGGGACGGGCTTGCCACGAGCCTCGCCGGGCTTTTGGGCGGCCCGGCCAACACCACCTACTCGGAGAACACCGGCGTCCTGGCGGTGACCCGGGTCTACGACCCCCTGGTCCTGCGCGTGGCCGCGGTCTTCGCCATCCTGCTTTCCTTTTCGCCCAAGCTCGCCGCCCTCCTCCAGACCCTGCCCCAGGGGGTTCTGGGCGGGATCTCCATGCTCCTCTTCGGGATGATCGCCTCCATCGGCATCCGCACCCTGGCGGAGGCGGAGATTGACTTCACCCATAGCCGCAACCTCATCGTGGTCTCGGCCATTCTTGTCCTGGGCCTGGGCGGGGCGGTGGCCAACCTAGGGACCATTCAGGTGGCGGGGGCGGAGGTGCCCCTCAAGGTAAGCGGCATGGCCCTGGCCGCTGGCGGGGGTGGTGCTGAACCTCCTCCTGCCCAGGCAGCTGGAGCCGGAGGAGCTGGCCACAGAGGAGGAGCGGCTTCCCTAAGTACCCCGCCGCGGTGGGGTACTTGGTCGCGGAAGTTTCCTCCTTCTACCCTTGGCCCCGGGAGGCCCCCCGAGGCCTTTGCCGGGGCCCCAGGGAGTGTCAGCCCTCCTGGTAAAAGCGGCTCTTCCGGTAGTAGTCCTCCAGGAGCACCTTGAGGAAGGCGGCGGTGGGCACCCCCAGGAGGGCGCCCCATAGGCCGAAGAGGCTCGCCCCCACCAGGAGGGCGGCGATGGCGGTGATGGGGTGGAGCCGGGTGGCCCGGCCCACGATGAGGGGGCCCAGGAGGTTGCCCTCCAGCTGGTTGGCCAGCCAAAGCACCAGGAGGGCGAGGAGGGCTTTAAGCCACCCCCCTGTGGCCGCCAAAAGCAGGGCGGGCACCCCGGAGACGATCACCCCACGAAGGGGATGAGGTTGAAGACCCCCGCCAAAAACCCCAGGCTTGCCGCCAGGGGCACCCCCACCAGCCAAAGCCCCACCCCCACGATCATCCCCACGAAGAAGGCCACCAGGAGCTGGCCCCGCACGTACCCGCCCACGCTCCGGTCCAGCTTGGCCGCAAGCTCTCCCACCAGGGGCTGGTAGGGCTCGGGGAACACCCTCAAGGCCGCCTGGCCCAGGCGGGGCAGGTCGTAGAGGAAGTAGAGGGAAAGGGTGAGGGCGGTGAGGAGCTGGAAGAGCCCGCCCACCAAGGAGGCGAAGAAGCCCAGAAGGTTTCCCCCTTGGGCGAAAAGCCCCTGTAGCCAGCGAACCAAGGTTTCCAGAAAGCTTTGCAAAAGCCCCTGGAGGTTGCGGGTGGCCTCGGCCAGGATGGGCTCGAGGCCCCGGGGCACGGGCACGGACCGCACCCGATCGGGCAAGCCCGCAAGCCAGGCCAGGAGGGGCTCCAGGAGCCGGGGAAGCTCCTGGGCCAGCCGGGTGAGCTCCGCCACCGTCTGGGCGGTGAGGAAGGAGGCCAGGCCCAGGAAAAGGCCCAAGCCCAGGTAGACCAAGACCACCCCCAGGACGCGGGGAAGGCGCCTGGCCTCAAAAAAAGCGCACCAGGGGGTGGGTGAGGTAGGCGAAGGCGAAGGCGGCGAGGAGCACGGAGAGGGCCGGCCAGGCCCGGACCAGGAGCGGTAGGCCAGATAGAAGAGGAAGAGGTAAACCAGAACCCGGACGTAGGGGTTCTCCCAGACCCGGAGGAAAGCCTCCCGCATGGGGCTATTCTAAGCCGAAGAAGGCCTTGGCCTGGCGGAGAAGGGCCTCGCCGGCGAGGCCTTGGAAGAGGAAGGGGCTCCGGTCCGGCTCCCCCTCCCAGACCTCGAAGAGGAGCCTGGGCGCACCGCCCTGGAGGCCGGTGTTCCCCAGGTAGCCGATGGGGTCCCCCCGGTGGACCCGGCTTCCCACCCTAAGCCCGGGGTAGGGGGCCTGGAGGTGGGCGTAGACGCTGGTGCGGCCATCGGGGTGGCGGAGGTGGACCTCGAGGCCCCGAAGCCGGTCCATCTCCTCGGGGGAAGCCCCCTCCTTCACCCGTTCCAGCAGGGCCCGAAAGGCCTCCGGGCCGGGCTCCTTATAGTCCAGGTCCACCTTCACCACCTCGCCCCCCTGGGCGGCCACCACCCCCATCCCCCGCACCACGGTACGCAGGCGTCCCCGTTCCGGAACACAAAGCCCGCGCTCACCCCCTTGCGGTAAGGGCGGGGAGCGCCGGGCAGGTTCTCGGGGCGCCTAGGGAGGCAAGCCCCGGGAAGGGGCAGGAGGTAGCCCTCGGGAACCCACTGGGCCTTGGCCCGGTAAACCGCCACCTCCTGGCGCAAGGCCGCCACCTGCCGCCCCCGGGAGATAAAGGCCAGGGTCGCCACCAGGGCGTAGAGGCCTAAGGCCAAAAGGAGGTAGTGCCCCGGCTTCCAGCCCACGGGGCCATCCTAACAAAAGCCCTCCCCTTAGGGGATAAGTGCCCGCACCTTGGTTTTGCGACATGGGACGCCCGAAATGGCGCTAGGAGAGGGCTTTTTTGGGGCCCCCACCCCACCGCGGCTTTCGCCGCGGTGGGGTACTTAGATGGCCTCAGAGGAGCTTGAGGAGCGCTTCTTGATCTCCTTGGCGGGAAGGCCCTCCAGCTTGAGGCCCTTGGCCCGCTCCAAAAGCTCGTAGACCTTGGGGATGTGGCTTGCCGCCACCCGGAAGGTGACCTCCTGCCCCGCCACCTGAACCCGCACCTTCTGCAGGTTGGGGTACTGGCGGCGCTTGGAGATCCCCGTGGTCTTCTTGCCCACGCCCCCTTGCCGCTTGGCCTTACCCCGCCTTTCTATGCTGTTGGCCACAATGGGCCGCTTTCCGCTGATCTCGCACACCTTGGACATGGCACCCTCCTGCCCGAAGGCAAACCCTTTGGAGTATAGCACAAGGTAGACTCTTGGGGATGCCCACGGTGCTCGTGCCCCTGCTTCTGGCCCTGGACCAGATCCTCAAGCTCTGGGCCCTGGAAAACCTCTCCCCCGTGCCCAGGCCCTTCCTCGGGGACCTCCTCTACCTCACCCTGGTGCGGAACACGGGGGCGGGTTTCGGCCTTTTGGAGGGCCGGGCCTACCTCCTGGGGTGGCTGAGCCTCCTGGTGGGGGGGTCCTCCTCTTCCTCCTGGCGAGGCGGCCCTACCCCTTCTGGCAGGCCCTGGCCCTCTCCCTCCTCGCCGCGGGGGCCTTGGGCAACGGCGTGGACCGCCTGGGCCGGGGATGGGTGGTGGACTACCTGGACCTGGGCACCTCCATCTCCTTGGTGGCCCACTTCCCCGTCTTCAACCTGGCGGACGTGTGCGTGACCCTGGGGGCGGCCCTTCTCCTCCTTGTCCCCAGGAAGCGGCGCCGCTACTAATACCACCCCATGCTGGCTTACGCCAGCATGGGGGCCCCGGCCCAAAAGGCCCGCAGGCTTCCGTACTTGGGCTTAGGCGAAGGATTCACGCCAAAGGGGTATAAGTACCCCGCCGCGGGGCCCCAAAAGGGCCTCGCCCCAACCCGAGCCAGGGATTCCACCTTGCGAAACCCAAGTGGGGGTACTTAAGCCAGGGCCCGGGCGAAGCGCTCCAAGGCCTTCCTGAGGTTCTCCTCGCTGGTGGCGTAGGAGAGGCGCACGTGGCCCAAGGCGGCGAAGTCCGTGCCCGGCACCACCGCCACCCCCGCCTCAAGAAGCCGCTCTGCCACCCGCACCTCGTCCGGGGCAAAGGGCGCCGTGTCCATGAGGACGTAGAAGGCCCCGCTAGGGCGCACGGCCTTCAGGCCTATGTGCGCCAGACCCTCCAAGAGGAGGTCCCGCCTCCTGCGGTAGGCCTCGCGGGCCATTTCCACGAAGGCCCGGGAGGCCTCCAGGTTGGTGAGGGCCTCGAGGGCCGCCCACTGGGCGATGGTGTCGGGGCTGGTGGTGGACTGGCTGGAGACGGAGACCATGGCCTTGATGACCTCCTTGGGCCCGCAGGCGTAGCCGATGCGCCAGCCCGTCATGGCGAAGGCCTTGGCCGCCCCGTTCACGGTAATGGTGTGCTCGGGGGCCACCCTTCCTGGGGAAAAGTGGACCCCTTCGTAAACGAGGTGCTCGTAGATCTCGTCGGAGACCAGGTAGAAGTCGTGCTCCAAGCGAGCTCCGCCAGGGCCTTTAGGACCTCCTCGGGGTAGACCGCCCCCGTGGGGTTGTTGGGGGAGTTCACCACCAGGGCCTTGGTGCGGGGAGTGATGGCCCGGCGCACCCTTTCGGGGTCGGGGACGAAGCCTCCTCGGGGAGGGTCTCCACCTCCACCACCACCCCTCCGGCGAAGCGCACCATCTCCGGGTAGCTCACCCAGTAGGGCGCGAGGACGATGACCTCATCCCCCGGGTCCAAAAGGGCCTGGAAGAGGTTGAAGAGGGCCTGCTTCCCCCCACGGTGACGATGGTCTCCTCGGGGGTGACCTGGAGGCCGTTTTCCCGGCGGAACTTCTCCGCCAGGGCCTCCCGAAGCTCGGGGATCCCCGCAGGAGGGGCGTATTTGGTCTTGCCCTGGGCGAGGGCGCGCCTGGCCGCCTCCTTCACGTGCTCGGGGGTGTCAAAGTCGGGCTCCCCGGCGGTCAAGGCCACCAGGTCCACCCCCCTTCGCCTTAACTCCAGGGCCTTGGCGTTCACCGCCACCGTGGCCGAGGGCTTCATGGCCTGGACCCTTTGGGAAAGGCCGCGCATGGCATAAGTATACGCGGGTAGAATGGGCCTGTGACGGAAGGCCAGGTCCTAGAGGAGGTGAAGCGCCGGGTGCGCACGCGGCTCAAGGGGCGGCGCTACCGCCTCTACCTCTTCGGTTCCCGGGCGAGGAAGGAAGGGAGTCCCCGCTCGGACTACGACCTAGCCCTCCTCGCCGACCCCCCTCTGGACCTCGCCACCCTGGCGGAGCTTAGGGAGGCCCTGGAAGGCCTGCCCATCCTCCAGCCCCTGGACCTGGTGGAGCTCTCCTGGGCCCCGGGGCTCAAGGAGGTGGTGGAAAGGGAAGGGATCCTTCTTGACGAGGGAAGAGAAGCTTAGGGTGCAGACGGCCTCCCTGGCCCGGGCGGTGGAGCGGCTAAAGGGCGCCTTGGAAAGGCCCAAGGACGAGTTTGTCCGGGACTCGGCCATCCAGCGGTTTGAGTTCACCTTTGAGCTGGCCTGGAAGACCTTGAAGACCTTCTTGGAGCTTCAGGGCCTCGAGGCCCGCTCCCCCCGTTCGGCCATCCGGGGAGCCTTCCAGGTGGGCCTCCTCCCTGAGGACCCCTTCTGGCTGGAGATGCTGGAGCTGCGCAACCTCACGAGCCACACCTACGACGAGGCCTTGGCCGAGCGCATCTACGCCGAGTTGCCCAAGGCCCTAAAGCGCTTCCAGGAACTCCTTCGCCGCCTGGAAGAAGCCCTCTAGGCCCCTGCAGGCCTAGGGGAAAGCACCCCCTTCTGGACGCCGGCCCGGCCCCCCACCACCCTCAGGCCCAAGGGCCGCACCTCGGCCCGGTAGCCCGAGGCCTCCGGGAGGAGCTCCCCGTCGGCGTGGGCAGGAACAGGCTGGGCGAACTCCACCACCACCTCCCGCCCCGCGTAGGACCGCATCTGGGGATGGGACAGGTGCCGGCCCATGAGGAGCCTCGGCAGGATGAGGACCACCCCCATCCGGGAAAACTTCCCCGCCAGGACCACGGAAAGCCGCCCGTCCCGCGGGTCGGCCATGGGGGCGATGGGGATGCCCCCGCCGTACATGGGCCCGTTCATGGCGGCGAGGAGGAGCATCCTTCCCCGGTGGACCTCTTCTCCGTCCACGAGGACCCTGCCTCCGGCAGGCTGAGTTCCCTGAGCACAGCGAAGAGGGCGTAGAGGTAGCGGGGCATCCCCCGGAGGAAGGGGGGGGCAAAGAGGGCCTTCTTGGCCACCAAGGCGTCAAAGCCGATCCCCAAGGAGGCCCCGAAGGGCTCCCCGTTCACCCACCCTAGGTCCACCGCCTCCTCGGGGGCGTGGAGGGCGAGCTCCAGGGCCTCGGGCCAGGAAAGGCCTCCAAGGCCCAGCATGCGGGCGAAGTCGTTGCCGCTTCCGATGGGCACCACCCCCAGGACCTTCCCGGTGCCGGCGAGGCCCTTCAGGAC
>BBBN01000011.1 GCA_001311585.1 Thermus sp. JCM 17653 | reverse complement strand
GCCCGGGCCAGGGGCAGGGCGAAGGTGGGGACGCTGCAGCCGTCGGTGGCGTGGAGGGGTTCGGCCCCGGAAAGCTCGGCGAGGGTTTTCCGGTTCAGCGCCTGCACCGGATGGTCGGGGTGCTCGTACCCTCGGTGGCCCCCAGGGCCAGGGCCGCCGCCAACATCCCAGCGTGCTTGCCCGAACAGTTGTGGTGCAAAGGGGTGGGGCGGAGCCCCTGTTCCTCCAGCGCCCTCCGGGCCTCCCGGGAAAAGGGCGGGTGCACCCCGCAGACCAGGTGCTCCGGACCAAGGCCGAGCTTGGCCAGGAAGCGGGCGGCCACCTCCACGTGGCGGGGGGTGCCGTCGTGGCTGGCGGTGGCCAGGGCCACCTCCTCTTCCGTGAGGCCGAACCGCTCCACCGCTCCCGTGAGGAAGAGGGCCAAGGCCTGGAAGGGCTTGGCCGAGGAGCGGAGGTAGCCCACCAAGGCCGGGTTGCCGGCGTAGGCCAAAAGCCCCTCCCTCCCGTGGACGGCCAAGGACACCCGGTGCCGGTTTTCCACAAGCTTGCCGCGGTAGACCAAGACCTCCGCGCTCACCCCCCAAGTCTACGCCGGCCTCGGCCAGGAGGGGCTTCCAGTCCAGGCCCAGGTAGGGGGAGGGGAGGTCCCTAAGCCTCTCCTCGGCCTTCCTCAGGTTCCTGAGGCCCTTTCGGCCCTGGGCCCCTTGGTGGAGGGCCGCCGCCAGGAGGATGAGCCCCTGGAGGAAGCGCCGCTTTTCCCCTTGGGCCTTTAGCCAGGCTTCTTCCAAGACCTCGTGGGCCTCAAAGTAGCGGCCCTCCCGCAGGTGGGCCAGGTAGGTTTCCAGGGGGTCCACCCTTTTAGCCTAAACTTAGGCCATGCGCCTTCTGGGGTGGGTCTTCCCCCTCTTCCTCATGGCCCAGGCCTTGCGGCTGGCCACCACCACCAGCGTGTACGATTCCGGGCTTCTGGACCGGCTTCTTCCCCCCTTCCAGAAGGCCACGGGCGTCCGGGTGGAGGTTTTAGCGGTGGGCACGGGCCAGGCCCTAAGGCTTGCGGAAAGGGGCGATGTGGACGCGGTGCTGGTCCACGCCCCCGAGCTGGAAGGAGAGGCCCTTAGGCGGGGGTATCTGGCGGAGGGGTTCTGCCTGGCGGCCAACACCTTCCTCCTGGTGGGGCCTCCCGCCGACCCGGCCCGGGTGCGGGAGACCAAGGGCGTCCTCGAGGCCTTCCGGCGCATCGCCCTAGCCAAGGCGCTCTTTGTTTCCCGGGGGGACCGTTCCGGGACCCACCTCAAGGAGCTTTCCCTTTGGAAGCAGGCTGGGGTGGAGCCTGCCCCCCCCTGGTACCTGGAATCGGGGGCGGGGATGGGGCAGACCCTGGTCCTGGCGTCGGAAAAGGGGGCCTACACCCTCTCTGACCTCGCCACCTACCTGGCGGTGGGGAGAAAGGGCGGCCTCGAGGCCCTGTACCAGAGGGAGGACCCCTTGCTCCTCAACCAGTACAGTTACTACCCGGTTTCCCGGTCGCCCAAGCTGGAGGAAGCCCGAAGGCTTCTCGGGTTCCTGGCCTCGGAAGAGGCCGCGGCCCGGGTAGCCTCCCTGCGGGTGGAGGGGGTTTCCCTCTTCCGCCCCCTTCGGGGACGGTGTATCCTCCCGGTGGGTGGAGGCCGCTGAGCTCTGGGAGATCACCCTGCGAAGCCTCTGGGTGGCGGGTGCGGCCACCCTCCTTGCGGCCCTTCCCGCCGTGCCCCTGGGGCTTTGGCTGGCCCTGAAGGGAGGGGGAGGCCTTTGGGGCCGGGTCCTCCTCTATGCGGGGATGGCCCTGCCCTCGGTGGTGGTGGGCCTTTTCCTCTACCTGCTCCTTTCCCGGTCGGGGCCCTTGGGGTTTTGGGGGCTCCTCTACACCCCCTACGCCATGGTGCTGGCGGAAGCCATCCTGGCCTTTCCCCTCATCGCCGCCTTCGTCCTCTCTGGGGCCAGGGCCAGGGTGGAGGAGGTGAGGCTGTTGGTGCGGAGCCTGGGGGGCAGGGAGGCCCAGGTCCTTCCCACGCTCTTTGGGGAAAGCCGCCGCACCCTGGCGGCGGCCCTCGCCGCGGGCTTTGGCGGGGCCATCAGCGAGGTGGGGGCGGCCACCTTGGTGGGAGGGGACATCCGCCACCACACCCGGGTGCTCACCACCGCCATCGTGGTGGAAACCCGCAAGGGGGAGCTGGAAGCGGCCCTGGCCTTGGGCATGGTTCTCCTCGGGGTGGCCTTGGTGGTCACCGCCCTACTGGTCCTCTTGGAGCGGGAGTGAAGCCGGTTCTTTGGGTGAAGGGGCTTTCCTACCGCCAGGGCGGGTTTTCCCTGGAGGTGGGGGGCCTCGAGGTCTACCCCGGGGAGATCCTGGCCGTGCTGGGCCCCTCGGGAAGCGGCAAAACCACCCTCCTCCGCTTGCTTTCGGGCCTTCTTCCCCCTGAGGAAGGCCGGGTGGAGGGGGGCTTCCGGGTCTACCTGCCCCAGACCCCCCTCCTCCTGCGGCGAAGCGTTTTGGAAAACGCCGCCTTTGGCCTCCGCCTCCACGGTGTGCCCAGGGGGGAAGCCCACCGGCGGGCCCAGGCCCTGCTAGAGCGGGTGGGCCTGGGAACCAAGGCCCGCCAGGCCGCCCACACCCTCTCCGGAGGCGAGGCGGTGCGGCTGGCCCTGGCCCGAACCCTTCTGGTGGACCCCGAGGTCCTCCTTCTGGACGAGCCCACCGCCAGCCTGGACCCCGCCAATGCTGCCCAGGTGGAGGTCCTCTTGCGGGAGGCCGCCCAGGAGGGCCGGGGGGTGGTCCTGGCCACCCACGACCTCTTCCAGGCCCGGCGCCTGGCGGCGCGGGTGCTCTTCCTCCTCCAGGGGCAGGTGGTGGAGCTTACGGAGGCCCAGAGCTTCTTCCAGAGGCCCCAAGACCCGAGGAGCCGGGCCTTTCTGGAAGGCAGGCTCTTTTAATACCACCCCATGCTGGCCTAAACCAGCATGGGGGGCCCGGTAAAAAAAGCCCGCAGGACCCTTGCGCCCCGGCTTTGGCGAAGGATTCACGCTTGAAAGGCCCCTTGGGGAAAGAAGCGGGACATCAGCGAAAGAGGGCCTTGACCGCCCTTTCCAGCTCCTCTCCGGCCCTTTTGTCCAGGGTGAGCTTCACCTTCAGGCTACCCTCAGGGCCTCTTCCTCCAAGCTTTCCCGGGTTTCGCACCCTTGAAGCCGTGCGATAAAGGCTCCGCCCGGGGGCCAAGCCTGCTCTTGAGGAGATCCACCAGCTTGGCGCAAAGCTCCTTGGGGCCCTCCACCGGGAGGATCAGGCCCCGCTTCAGGAGGCTCGCCAGGGCCCGGTAGGCCTCTTCCCCCAGGCCGCTTTCCCGCACCACCTCCTCCTCCGTGCGCCGGCCGTCGCACAGGGTGTAGACCCGCCACTCCTCGGGGGTGGGCTTCCAGCCTCTTCGGGGGGGTGGGGTTGCGGCGGAAGACCATGGCTACAGGGAGGCCACGATGGCGTCCACCAGGCGGAGGACCAGGTAGACGAAGACCGCCCCCAGGAGGAGGATGAGGGAAAGGAGAAGCAAGAGAAGGCTAGAGGGCTCGCTCCAGGTGAGGAGGATGACCCCCAGGTAGGCCACGGCGAAAAAGCTATGAGGAAGAGCATCTGGGCCGTCCGCTCCCCCATCACCCCGCCCGGGATGGCCCGCTTGAGCCTCAGGCCGTAGAGGACGTTGTAGACCATAAGGCTAAGCCCAAGAAGAGCAGGACTTTTTCCATGCCCTTACTTTACCCGATCCACTCCCGGATGGGTACCAGCTCCCCTCCCTCCACCGCCTTGCGCACGGGGCGGTAGCGGCGGTCAAACCAGATCTCCAAGACCGCCCGGTCCAGGCTCCTTGGGGCCACGATCTCCTTGCGCACGTAGTAGCCTTCTTCCGTGGGGGAGATCTCCATGCTCTTGGAGAGCCTGAGCTCCACCACCTCGCCGCCTTTCGTGCGCACCCGCACCCGGAAGGCCAGGGGGCCTTCCGGCTTCACGTGGGGGTCTTTGCGAAAGAACATGGCTAAACCTCCTTGAGGTCCGCCACCTGGGCCCCGGTAAGGGCGAGGAGCTCCTCGGGGGTGGCCCGGAAAAGGGCTCTGGGGGTGCCCCCGGCCGCCCAGACCTCGGGGTAGCCCAGGAGGTCTTGGTCCAGGTAGGCGGGTAAAGGCGTGCTGTGCCTACGGGGGGAACGCCCCCGATGGCGAAGCCGGTGAGCTCCCGCACCTCCTCCGGCGTGGCCTGGCGCAGGGGGCCGCCCGCCAGGCGCATGGCCTTTTTGGGGTCCAGCCGGTTCTTCCCGCTCACCAGGAAGAGGTAGGCCCCCTTTTCCCCCACGAAGACCAGGCTCTTCACGATCTGCCCCACCTCCGCCCCCACGGCCTGGGCGGCCTCCTTGGCGGTGCGGGTGGAGGCGGGAAGCTCCACCACCTTTAGGTGGCCAAAGCCCCGGGTCTCGAGGGCGCTTTGGACCCGCTTGGCGAGGGGGAAAGGCTCATAGGGCGGCGAGAAGCTCGGCGAGGAGGGCGGCGCGGCGAGGGATCTCCGGCACCACCACGTACTCCGTCTTCTGGTGGGCGTCCCCGCCCAGAAGCCCCAGGCCGTCCAGGGTGGGCACCCCTAAGGCGGCGGTGAAGTTCCCGTCCGACCCCCCGCCCACCTTGCCCGGGCGCAGGTCCAGCCCCAGCTTTTCCCCGATGGCCTGGGCCTTTTGGAAGAGCGCCAGGCTTTCTGGAGTAGGCTCCATGGGGGGGCGGTTGAGGCCGCCGGTGAGGGCAAGCCGGGCTCCGGGGAGGACGGGGGTGAGGGCCTTAAGCCTTCCTCCACCCGCCTGGCCTCCTCCAGGTCCATACCCGGAGGTCTATCTCCACCTCGGCCTCCTCGGCCACCACGTTGGAGACCGTGCCCCCCCGGATGCGGTTGGGGCCCAGGGTGGTGCCCTTTTCCCGGTCCTCCAGGGCCGCCACCTTCAGGATCTGGTGGGCCAGCTCCAAGATGGCGTTGACTCCCTTTTCCGGCTCCACTCCCTGGTGGGCGGCTTTGCCCAGGGCCTTTAGGCGGTAGAGGCCCACCCCTTTCCGGGCCACCTTCAAGTCCCCCTCCCCTGTGGGGGGCTCGAGGACCAAGGCGGCCCGGGCCTTACGGGCGGCGGCTCGATGAGGGGGCGGCTTTCCGGGGAGCCCACCTCCTCGTCGGGGGTAAAGAGGACCTCGAGGGCGGGAAGCCTCCTCCCCGTGGCCTCGGCGTGGCGCAGGGCGTAGAGGAGGGCCACGATCCCCCCTTTCATGTCGTAGACCCCGGGGCCCATGGCCTTCTCCCTCTCCAGGCGGAAGGCCTCGGGGAAGCTCCCCTTGGGGTGGACGGTGTCGTAGTGGCAGAGGACGAGCACGGGAGCCCCTTCCCCTTCGCGCCTCAGGAGGAGGATGGGGCCCTTGGGGGTGTCCTTGCGGGAAAGCCGGCCTGCCAGGGGCCCGAAGGCCTCTTCCAGGAAGGCCGCGGCCTCCTGGAGGCCGGAAAGGTCCCCCGAAGGGGACTCCCGGCGCACGAAGGCCTCGAGGTCCTTGAGGAACTCGGGAAGCTTTGCCTTCATCCATTCCAGGGTTTCCATGGCCCCATTATGCCCTGGCTCCCGAGGGCCCGGTGCCCCTTGGCAGGAAGTCCATCCCGTGGTATAAAGGAGGGGTATGCCCTTCGGGGCTCGTTCCCACGGAAGCGGGGAGTGAGGGTTCTCCCCCGCCTTTTCGTGTGGACGCGCGCGCAAAGCGCCCGCCTTCCCGAGGGAAGGCGCGTAAGGAGGAAAGAGGCGGCATGGAAGAAAAGGCGACCCAGACCCCAGAAAAGACCTTCAGCATGGAAGAGGCCCTTCAGGAGACCGAGGCCCGCCTGGAGAAGCGCGTGCGCCCCGGCCAGGTCCTGACGGGCACGGTGGTCTTGGTGGGTTCCGAAGGCGTGGCGGTGGACATCGGCGCGAAGACCGAGGGCATCATCCCCTTCAACCAGCTCACCGAGAAGCCCCTCCCCGAGGAGGAGCTCAAGAGCCTCCTGAAGCCTGGGGACACCGTGCGGGTCCAGGTGATCAAGGTGGACCCCGAGACGGGGCAGGTGTTCCTTTCCCGCAAGAAGGTGGAGGCCCAGGAGCACTGGGACCAGATCCAGGCCCTTTACGAAAAAGGGGAGCCGGTCACCGTCACGGTGAAGGAGAAGGTCAAGGGGGGCGTGGTCGCCGACCTGGATGGCGTGGAGGCCTTCATCCCGGCCTCCCAGCTGGACCTGAGGCGCACCCCTAACCTGGACGCCTACCTGGGCCAGCAGATCCTGGCCAAGATCATTGAGTTTAACCGCAAGAAGGGGCGGGTCCTCCTCTCCCGCCGGGTGCTTCTGGAGGAGGAGCAGAAGAAGGCCAAGGAGGCCTTCTTGCAGAGCCTTGCGCCCGGACAGGTGGTGGAGGGCACCGTGGCCGACGTCACCGACTTCGGGGCCTTCGTCAACCTGGGTCCCGTGGACGGCCTGGTCCACCGCTCGGAGATCACCTGGGGCCGCTTCGGCCATCCCCGGGAGGTCCTCCAGAAGGGGCAGAAGGTGCGGGCCCAGGTGCTCTCCGTGGACCCGGCCAAGGAGCGGGTCAACCTCTCCATCAAGGCCCTCATCCCCGACCCCTGGTCCACGGTGGCGGAGAAGTACCCCGTGGGCACCGGGTCCGGGGCAAGGTGGTGGGCCTCACCCCCTTCGGGGCCTTCGTGGAGGTGGAGCCGGGCCTCGAGGGCCTCATCCACATCTCCGAGCTCTCCTGGACCAAGCGCCCCAAGCACCCCTCCGAGGTGGTGAAGGAGGGGGAGGAGGTGGAGGTGGTGGTCCTCAGGCTGGACCCCGCCGAGCGCCGCCTCTCCTTAGGCCTCAAGCAGACCCAGCCCGACCCGTGGCAACAGCTCACGGAGAAGTACCCTCCCGGCGCCGTGGTTAAGGGCCGCATCACCGGGGTCACCGACTTCGGGGTCTTCGTGGAGGTGGAGCCGGGCATGGAAGGCCTGGTCCACGTCTCCGAGCTGGACCACGGGCGGGTGGAAAACCCCGCCGCCCTCTTCAAGAAGGGGGACGAGATGGAGGTGGTGGTTCTCAACATCGACCCCGTGGAGCAGCGCATTTCCCTTTCCCGCAAGCGCCTCCTTCCGCCACCTCCCCCCAAGGCGGAGGAGGAGCGGCCCCGCCGTCCCAAGGGCAAGGAGGCCCGGGGCAAGCGCAAGCCCACGGGCCGCCGCGAGGAGCGCCGGGAGTACGAGTACGGCGCCGTGGCCGAGTACAACCTCTACGATGCCTCCGCCGTGCCCACCGCCACCGCCAGCGTGAAGCTGGGCGACCTCTACGGCGACCTTCTGGCGAGCCTGGGGCTGGAGGAGGAAAAGAAGTAAGCTTGCTTGGCCGAAAGCCCCCGCCTCTGGCGGGGGCTTTCTTCGTCCAAGCCCCGGGGGCCCCCATGCTGGCCCAAGCCAGCATGGGGTGGTATCAGAGCGCCCTCTCCCCTTCGCTTTTCCCGTAGAAGATGCGCATCAGGGTGTAGGAGAGGAAGAAGGTGAGGAGGGGCCCCCCAGGACCAGGTCCAGAGCACGGCATTGTTCCCCAGGAGGAGGCCTTGC
Organism: Thermus sp. JCM 17653; assembly: GCA_001311585.1. GTDB lineage: Bacteria > Deinococcota > Deinococci > Deinococcales > Thermaceae > Thermus. The sequence goes on along the minus strand of BBBN01000011.1, from coordinate 6,889 downwards.
TGCTGGAAGTCGATCTTGTACCCGGCGAGGCTTGCCATCAGGAAGAAGACCAAAAGGGCCAGGATGGCGCTGGTGCGCACCGGGTGCTCCGAGGGGAGCTCCATGTAGCGCATCTTGTCCTTCCGGGTGTCCACGAAGGGCAAAAGGAGGCCTATCAGCGCCAGGACTCCGGGAACCAAGGCCCCTCCGATGAACTCTGGGCCGATGGTGGCTCCTAGGAGGCGGAACTCCCAGCTGGAGGGGATGAGCTGCAGGATGCCGTAGATCCAGAGGAAGTACCAGTCGGGCTTCACCGCCGGGGTGTTGGGGGTGGGGGGACCGAAGGCCTCGATGGGGTGGGCGAGGAAGGCCCCGGCGATCATGGTCATGAGGCCCACGTAGAGGGCGAAGAGGACCAGCATCATGACCATCTGCTGGGGGTACATGGGGACCCCCAGGATCTTCCCTGGGGCCACCCTTTGGGCGTAGGGGGGCTGGGTGTGCTTCTGCTTGACCATGATCACCAGGTGGAGGCCGATGAGGGCCATGAGGAGGAGGGGAAGCCAGAGGACGTGGAGGCTATAGAGCCTAGGGATGGACCTGGCCGAGCCCGGGAACTCCCCTCCGAACATCACCTCCGCCAGGGTAGCCCCGATCCAGGGGATGGAGCCCGCGATGCCGTAGCCGATGCGGGTGGCGGTCACGGCGTAGTTGTCGTAGGGGAGGGCGTAGCCGGTGAAGGCGGTGACCACGGCCAGGCCCAAGAGCCCAAGCCCCACCAGGTAGTTGAGCTCCCGGGGTTTTTTTGTAGGCCCCCGTGAGGAGGATCCGGAGCATGTGGAGGAAGGCGGCGGCGATCATCACGTGGGCCGACCAGTGGTGGAGGCTCCGGATCACCGCCCCGAAGGGGAGGCTGTCTATGTAAAGGACGCTCCCGTAGGCGGCGGGTACCGTGCGCCCGTCGGGGAGCTTGACCTCGCGGATGGAGGCTCGTAGTTCAGGGTGAGGAAGATGCCGGTGAGCACCAGGACCACGAAGGCGAAGAGGGTGATCTCCCCTAGGAAGAAGGAGTGGTGCACGGGAAAGGCCTTGCGGAGCACCTTTTGGTAGAGCCCCGTGAGGTCCAGGCGTTCGTCTAGCCACTTGTACATGCTTCCCTCCTAGGTGTGGCAAAAGAGGCCGGCCTCGGCCTTAACCCCCACCTCGCCCAGGAACTCCCCGGCCGCCACCAAGACGCCCTCCTCCACCTTAAGGGGAAGCTGGGCACGGGGCGGGGCGGGGACCGGCGATGATGCGGGCCCCGTGGGCCAGGTCGTAGACCCCGCCGTGGCAGGGGCAGAGGGCGGCCTTTTTGTCCGCCACCCACTGGCTCACGATGCACCCCAGGTGGGTGCAGACCGCCGAGTAGGCCACCACGCCCTCCACGGCGTGCTGGGCCACCTCGGGGGCAAGCTCTTCTGGGGCGAAGCGGGCCACCAGGACGGTGTTCTTGGCCTCCCCGTTCTTCACCACCTTGGTCTTGGGGTCCATGGGGTAGGCCAGGACGAAGGGCTCTCCCGGCTTTAGCTCCTCCAGACGGATGGGCTTGGGTTCCCCTCCCCCTTGGGCGTAGACCAGGATATCCCCCTCCTTCAAGGGTTCCTTCTCCGGGGTCACCTCTTGCTTGGGACGGAGGCTCGCCCCCACGTAGAAGGCGGAGACCAGGGACAGGCCGATGCCGGTGCCGATGGCCGTCTTGAGGAAAAGCCTCCTTCGGGACTGCCTTAAGCGGATCTCGCGTTCGTCCATGCTCTACCTCTTACCAGGGGAAATGGCTCTTCTCCTCCTCGGTGATGACCTCGTCCCGGCCGAAGAACTTCTTGTAGATGCCCAAGAGGGCCGCCACCACCAGGCTGATGGACCCGAAGATCAGGCCCTGGAGCCAGGTGGGGTTGTGGCCGGTCTGGGCGGAGTAGATGAGGAGCCGCACGAAGAAGCCGGAGAGGGCGGTGAGGAGGAGGACCAGGATCACCCCCCCGGCCACCGGGGCGGTGGCAGGGGTGGGGAAGTGGCGCCCGGGGCGGAGCTCTATGCCCTCGAGCCAGTAAGAGACCAGGCCGATGAGGCCGTAGAGGAGGAGGACGGCCCCGAAGGCCATGAGGCCGATCTGGCCCACGGAGAGCTCTTCGGGGGTGTGCCCCAGGAGGCGGGCGATGTAGAGGCCGTCCAGGTAGCAGCGTAGAAGAGGCCCGCCGCCAGGATGAGGGCGAAGGTGGGCAGGATGGGGTCGTTGCGGTACATCCTCCTCCTTACTCCACGGGGCCGAAGCTGTTGCCGAAGCTGTTGCGGATGTAGGTGGCCACCGCCTTCAGTTCCTCTTCGCTGAAGCCCGCTCCCACGGCGGGCATGGTGCCGCGCCCGTTCTTCACCACGTTCAGGATGAGGTTGGCGTCCTTCAGGTTGGGGTTGCCCGCCAGGGCGGGGAAGGCCGGGGGCATGCCCTGGCCGTTTTGCTGGTGGCAGGCGGCGCAGTGCGCCTCGTAGACGGCTTTGCCCTTCTCCATGAGGCCGGGTCCACTCCCGCGGGCACCGCCGCCCCTTGGGCCTGGGTTTCCTGGGCGGGCGGGGCCACCTGCTCCACGATCTTCTCGGCGGCCGGGGAGAGGGCGAAGTAACCCCAGACCCCTCCCAGGACCACCAGGAGGGCCACGGCGTACCAGAGGGGGTTGAAGCGTTGGGGCTCCACGGGGAGTTCGGGCTCGCCCACGCTCAAGCGGAGCTCCACCTCCCCCGCCACCTCGCTTCCCTCGTCCACGCCCAGGACCAGGACGTCGGGGTAGTTGTTGACGGTAAAGGGGATCTCCCGTATCTCCTGGCCGCCCCCGCGAAAGTGGGTGACCACCCGCAAGGTGTGCTCCCCGTCGGGGAGCCTTTTGGTGTCCAGCCTGAGCCGGTAGGGGGGTTCCTTGAGCACCGCCAGGGGCTCCTGGGCCCCGTCCAGGTACACCTCAATCCGTCTACGACCATTCTGCCTCCCTATGTGAAGGGGGGTACAAACCCCTACCCCACCACTATAAGGCTAGCCCCGCAAGGACAGATGTCCCCTCAGGAGGCGAGGAGGGTCCGCAGGCGGCGGACGCTTTGCCGGACGCCCTCCTCCTTCCCGCCCACCTCCAGGGCCGCCGTCCCCGGAAAACCCCGGAGGAAGGGGGCCAGGCCTTCCCAGGGGACGCTCCCCGCCCCCACGGGAGGTGGTCGTCCCGTCGGCCGTGGTTGTCGTGGAGGTGGAGGTGGAGAAGCCTCTCTCCCAGGGCTTCCCAGTAGAGGAGGGGCCCTCGAGGCCCAAGCTCCACCAGGGCGTGGCCCACGTCCAGGCAGAAGCCAAGCCCGGGGAAGCAGTCTAGGAGGGCCTTAAGCTCCTCGGGCCCGGAGGAGGTCCCCTTCCTCCAGGGCCAGGTTTTCCAGGGCCACGGGGAAGGGGGAGACAGCGAGGAGGGAGAGGGTTTCCTCCAGGGCCTCCCGGGCCAGGGCGAGGGCCAGGGGGTGGCGGAGGGGGACCTGGCCGGTGTGGAGGACCCCCACCCTGGCCCCCAGGGCCTCCCCGAACTCCAGGGCCCGGAGGAGGCGCTCCTGGGAGAGCTTGCGGACGCTGGGGATGAGGCTTGCCGGGTTCAGCTCCACGAAGGGGAGGTGGAGGGTGAAGCCCACCCCCAGGGCTTCCCCCGTGGCCCGGAGGTCCTTGGGGCCCGGCAGGGGCAGGACCTCGTGGAGGTCGTAGGCCACCTCGAGGTCCGTCCCCAGCTCCGCCGCCAGGGGAAAGGCCTTCTCGTAGCCCAGCTCGGCGTTGAAGGGGCTGAAGCCTAGGCGCATGGCCTCCATGCTACTTCCCGGGAAGAGGGTTTTCTTAACCCTCGCCTGCGGCCCTACCGGACGGCTTCCGCCTTCCTCTGGGCCTCCTCCAGGGCCCGCTGGGGAGGGACACCCCCTTTTAGGCTTTTCTCCAAGGCCTCGGCCAAAAGGCTCGCCCAGGTGGAGAACTGGGGAAGGCGGGGGCGTTCCTGGGCGTAGGCGATCTGCTCAAAGGCCACCTTGCGGAAGGGGTTTTCCCGGTAGAAGCCCTCCAGGAGGGGGATGGCCGACTTGCGCACGGAACGTAGTAGCTGGCCTCCACCCAGCGGGCCACGTTCCGGGGCTCCATGAGGTACTTCCAGAACTCCACCGCCCCCCGGACCTGGGCTTCCCTGGAGCCCTGGAGCACCACCAGTTGCGCCCCGCCCATGGGCACCCGGCCCCCGGGCTCCCGGGGCACGGGGGCCACCCCCAGGGTGAAGGCGAAGGAGAAGTTCTCGGCGGCGGGCCAGTTGGCGATGGAGGCCATGACCATCATCCCTTGGTGCGCACGAAGTCCAGCTGGGCGAAGGTGGCCTCGGCCATGCTCCGCGCCGAGAGGGCCCCCCCTCGGTTCAGGCGGTGGAGCATCTCCAGGGCCTCCAGGGCCTCCTTGGAGGTGAAGTTGGGCCTCCCCTCCTTGACCAGGCTCCCCCCGCGGCTGGTCACCATGGCCTCAAAGAGCCAGGCCTTGGGGTCGGTGACGAAGATGAAGCCCTTGGCCTGGCGGGTGGTGAGGGCCCTGGCGGTGTCCTCAAACTCCTTCCAGTTCCTGGGGACCTTGAGCCCCTTGGCCCGGAAGGCGTCCAGGTTGTAGAAGAGGACCGGGGTGGAGGTGTTGAGGGGCAGGCCATAGCGCTTCCCCTCCACCACCCCGTAGTTCCAGGCGGGCTCAAAGAGGTCCTCGAGGAAGGCCGGGTCCAGGGCCAGGTAGGAATCCAGGGCCACCGCCTTCCCCTCGGCCACCAGGCGGGGAAAGAAGGAGATCTCCGCCTGGAAGAGCACCGGCCCCCCTCCCGTGCGCAAGGCGGACACCAGCTTGGCCTCGGCGTCCCGGTAGTCCCCGGCGTACTGGGGCAGGACGCGGTACTGGCCCTGCCGGGCGTTGAACTCCTGGGCGAACTGCGAAAGGAGCTTCCCGCCGGGCCGTCCATGGCGTGCCAGAAGGGGACCTCCGTCTGGGCCAGGGCGGGGAGGAGGAGGAAGACCAGGGGCCAGAGCTTTCCCATGGGGGCGATTCTACCACCCCTATTGTCAGCCCCGGGTCAGAAAGGGCCTCAGCGCCGTTCCGCCGCCAGGGCCTTCCGCTGGGCCTCCGCCAGGGCGGCCTCGGGCTTTACCCCCTGCTTGAGGCTCCGCTCCAGGGCCTCCTCCAGAAAGCCGTACCAGACCACCATCTCCGGGTCCTGGCTCCAGGGGCGGGCCACCTCGGCCTGGGAGAAGACCGCGCGCCGCTCGGGGTCCTGGAGGAAGTCCTTGAGCTCCCCCTCGGCCGCCCTCCTCAAGGGCAGGTACCAGGTGGTGCGCACCCAGTCCGCCTGCCTCCTAGGGTCCAGGAAGTGGAGCCAGAAGGCCACCGCCCCCCGGGCCTCCTCGGGGCCTGCCCCCTTGAGCACGGCGAGGACCGCCCCCGAGAGGGGCACCGTCCCCTCCGTTCCTTGGGCAGGGGGGCCAGGCCCACCCCGAAGGGAAGGGAGGTCTGGGAGAGGACCACGGGCAAGGCGGTGGTGGGGGCGAGGCCCATGAAGGCCTTGGTCCTGAGGAAGTCGGCCACGGCGAAGGGGGCCTCCGCCAGGTTCCTGGCCTGGGCGTGGCCCTTCTGCACCATGCGGTAAAGCCTCTCCAAGGCCTCCACCGCCTCCTTGGAGGTGAAGTTGGGAAGGCCCTCCTTCACCAGGCTCCCCCCCAGGCTCATGACCATGGCGTTGAAGCTCCAGATGTCCGTGGAGACCACCAGGCTCTTGGCGGTGCGGCTGGTGAGCCTGGCGGCGGCCTCTTCCACCTCGGGCCAGGTCCTTGGGGCCCTAAGCCCCTTGGCGCGGAAGGCGTCCTTGTTGTAGTAAAGGGCGGGCACGGAAAGCCCCAGGGGCAGGCCGTAGGTCTTCCCCCTCACCTGGCCCGCCTCGAGGGCCCTGGGATAGAGGTCCTGGGGGAGGCCCTGCAGGTAGGGGTCCAAGGGGAGGGCCACCCCTTCTTGGGCCAGGCGGGCCAGGAAGGAGAGTTCCCCGTGGAAGAGGACCGGGGCCCCGCCGGAGCGCAAGGCGGAGAGGAGCTTCACCCCGGCCTCCCGGTAGTCCCCCGCGTAGCGGGGCTCTACGCGGTAGGCTTCTGGCTCTCGTTGAAGCTCCGGACCGCCTCCAGGAGCACCCGGTCCCCGGGAGGGCCCGCCGTGTGCCAGAAGGGAAGGACCACCTGGGCCTGCGCCGTTCCCCAAAGGGCCAGGGCGAGGAGGAAGCGCCTCATCCCCCCGAGCTACCAGGAGGCGGGTGAAAAGTCTGAAAGGGGAAGCCCTAGCTCCTTAAGGAAGGGAAGGGCCCTCCGGTAGAGGGCTTCCCGGGTCCTGAGAAAGGCCTCCCGGGGAAAGCCCTGGGGGCCGAGCTCCGGGGGAAGAAGGGGGTCTAGGAAGAGCACCTTGCGCATCTCGTGCACCAGGCGGGTGAGGGCCCTATAGGCCTCCTCCGGACCCTCGGGCACCTCGAGGGGGAAGAGGGCCCGGTAGTGGGCCAGGGCCCTTTCCAGGGGGAAGGCCTTCAGGACCTCCTCCTTGGGGCCCAGGTGGGCGGCGCGGAAGAGGGTGGCCTGGAGGCCGTAGAAGCCCAGCAGCTCCCGGGTGGCCTCGAGGTCCGCCCTCGCTCCCAGGTAGACCCCGCTTTGCAGGCTCCCAAAGCCCAAAAGGGCCATCTCCCGCCGAAACCGCTCCCGCTCCCCCCGCGTCCTCGGCCCCTCGGGCAGGACCAGGAGGAAGGTGCCGTCCCAGGGGGGTAGGGGCCCGTAGAGGCGGCGCCGCACCTGGCCCACCTGCCAAAAGACCCGGTCGGAGAGG
>BBBN01000010.1 GCA_001311585.1 Thermus sp. JCM 17653 | reverse complement strand
ACGTTCGGGTTCTCCGCCGCCGCCACAAAGGTCAAGGCCGCGGTCAGCGTCGTCTTCCCGTGGTCCACGTGCCCAATCGTCCCCACGTTCACGTGAGGCTTCGTCCGGATAAACTCGCCCTTGGCCATCTTCGCTCTCCTTTCAAGCAAGGGGCGGGCCCATAGGGCCCACCCCGCACAGGATCTACTGACCTTTGATGAGCTTCTCCTGCACCTGCTTGGGGACCTCCTGGTAGTGGTCGAAGAACATGACGAAGGAGCCCCGGCCCTGGGTTTTGGAACGCAGATCGGTGGCGTACCCGAACATCTCCGCCAGGGGCACGTAGGCCCGGATCACCTGGCGTTGCCCCGAGGCTCCATGCCCAGGATCTGGCCCCGGCGGGCGTTCAGGTCGCCGATGACGTCGCCCATGTACTCCTCGGGGGTGGTGACCTCCACCCGCATGATGGGCTCGAGGATCACCGGGTCCCCCTTCTGCACCGCCTCCTTGATGGCCATGGAGCCGGCGATCTTGAAGGCCATCTCCGAGGAGTCCACCTCGTGGTAGGAGCCGTCGTAGAGGGTGACTTTGACGTCTACCACGGGGAAACCGATGAGGGGCCCCGACTGCATGGCCTCCTCAATCCCCTTCTGCACCGCAGGGATGTACTCCTTGGGGATCACCCCGCCCACGATGGCGTTCACGAACTCAAAGCCGGAGCCTCGAGGCAGGGGCTCGGCCTTGATCTTCACGTGGCCGTACTGGCCGCGCCCGCCGGTCTGGCGGATGAACTTGCCCTCCACGTCCACCGGCTTGGTGATGGTCTCGCGGTAGGCCACCTGGGGCTTGCCCACGTTGGCGTCCACCTTGAACTCCCGCTTCAGCCGGTCCACGATGATCTCCAGGTGGAGCTCGCCCATCCCGCTGATGATGGTCTGGCCGGTCTCGGGGTGGGTGGAGACGCGGAAGGTGGGGTCCTCCTCCGCCAGGCGGGCCAGGGCCTGGGAGAGCTTGTCCTGGTCGGCCTTGGTCTTGGGCTCAATGGCCACGTCGATGACGGGCTCGGGCACCTCAATGGACTCCAGGACCACCCGGGGGGCGTCCTCGCCCACCAGGGTGTCCCCGGTGATGGTCTCCTTGAGGCCCACCACCGCCCCCAGGTCCCCCGCCTTCAGCTCCTCCACCTCCTCGCGGTGGTTGGCGTGCATGCGAAGAAGCCGGGCTACCCGCTCCTTGCGGCCCTTGGTGGTGTTGTAGACGTAAGACCCGGAGGTGATGGTTCCGGAGTAGACGCGGATGAAGGTGAGGCGGCCCACGTAGGGGTCGGCCATGATCTTGAAGGCCAGGGCCGCCAGGGGACCTTCGGGGTCGGGGTGGATCTCCACCTCCTCCCTTCGGGGGTGGTGCCCCGGATGGGGGGGATGTCCAAGGGGGAGGGCAGGTAATCCACCACGGCGTCCAGGAGGAGCTGGACCCCTTTATTTTTGAGGGCGGACCCGAGGAACACGGGGGTGATCTGGATGCCGATGGTGCCCTTGCGGATGGCGGCCACCAACTCCTCCTCCGTGGGCTCCTCGCCCTCGAGGTACTTAAGCATCACGTTCTCGTCAAAGTCGGCGGCCGCCTCAATGAGCTTCTCGTGGTACTCCCGGGCCTGCTCCTGGTACTCCTCGGGGATGGGGATCTCCCGGATGTCCGTGCCCAGGTCGTTGCCGTAGGTGTAGGCCTTCATGCGGAGGACGTCTATGATCCCCGAGAAGGTGTCCTCCCGGCCGATGGGGAGCTGCATCACCACAGGCCTGGCCCCCAGGCGCTCCTGCATGGTGCGGATCACCAGCCAAAGGTCTGCCCCGGTCTTGTCCATCTTGTTGGCGAAGGCGATGCGGGGGACCTTGTACTTCTCCGCCTGGCGCCAGACGGTCTCGGACTGGGGCTCCACCCCTTGGCTGGAGTCAAAGACCACGATGGCCCCGTCCAGCACCCGCATGGAACGCTCCACCTCGATGGTGAAGTCCACGTGGCCCGGGGTGTCGATGATGTTGATGCGGTGGTCTTTCCAGAAGCAGGTGGTTACGGCGGCGGTGATGGTGATGCCCCGCTCCCTTTCCTGCTCCATGAAGTCCATGGTGGCCGCGCCTCGTGCACCTCGCCGATCTTGTGAATCTTGCCGGTGTAGTAGAGAATGCGCTCGGTGGTGGTGGTCTTGCCGGCGTCAATGTGGGCGGCGATGCCGATGTTGCGGAGCCTTTTTAGGTCGTACTCTACCTTAACCGCCATGGCTTACCACCGGTAGTGAGCGTAGGCGCGGTTGGCCTCGGCCATGCGCTCCACGTCCTCTTTCTTCTTGACCGCCCCACCCTTGCCCTCGGCGGCGTCCATGAGCTCGTGGGCGATGCGCACCGCTGCCCCGCGCTCGGAGCGGGCGTTGGCCGCCTGCACCAGCCAACGAAGGGCCAAGGACTGCTGCCTGCGGGGAGAAACCTCCATGGGCACCTGGTAGTTGGCCCCACCCACGCGGCGGGAGCGGACCTCCATCCTGGGCTTTACGTTCTCCACCGCCTGCTTGAAGACCTTGAGGGGCTCCTGGCCGGTTTTCTCCTGGATGATACGGCAAGCATCGTAGAAGATGCGGGCGGCGAGGTTCTTCTTTCCGTCCCGCATGATCTTGTTGATGAAGGCCGACACCACCACGTCCCCGTAGACCAGGTCGGGCTGGAGCTGGCGTACCTCTGCTCTTCTTCTCCGCATACCCTCACCTACTTCTTCTTAGCCGGGGCCGCGCCCTTGGTCTCCTTGGGCTTCTTGGTCCCGTACTTGGAGCGGCTCTTTTTACGGTCCTTCACCCCTTGAGTGTCGTAGACCCCGCGGACGATGTGGTAGCGCACGCCCGGGAGGTCCTTCACACGCCCACCCCGGATGAGGACCACGGAGTGCTCCTGGAGGTTATGCCCCTCGCCGGGGATATAGGCGGTGACCTCGTAGCCCGAGGTGAGGCGCACCTTGGCCACCTTACGAAGCGCCGAGTTGGGCTTCTTGGGGGTCACGGTGCGCACCACGGTGCACACCCCCCGGCGGAAGGGGGAACCCTTCAAAGCCGGAACTTTGCTCTTCTTCTGGACCTTCTCGCGGCCCCTTCGTACCAGCTGATTGATCGTCGGCAGTGCCACCACTCCCTTCTTCTTGGACTTGCCCCCGTGTTCTCAAGATCCACCCGGGGAAGGACCCTTCCCCGCTTTGCCCACACAGGGCACCGCCCTCAGGACCAGGGGCTGGCCCTGAGGGCCCTCAACTTGCTCAGTCTACAGGCCCAGGCTTCTTTTGGCAAGTCGGGTGAAAGCCGCCTCCCAAAGGAGGGGGAACACTGCGGGCATAGACGGAGGCAACAGGCCACCTTGCCCGGCTCTTGGGAAGTTCATGGCCCAATCAAAGCCGCCCTTTTGGGGCGGCCCAGGCCTTGGTGAGCAACCAGGGGTTGAGGCCCAAGCCGCCGTTTAAGTACCCCAAAACCGGCCCCGTTTCGGGCATCCCATGTCGCGAAACCAAAGTGCGGGCACTTAGCTGTCAAAAGCAATCCCCCGCCTCCCTAAAGAAGGCGGGGGATTGCGTCCTGGAGCTGGAGCCGGTGGCCGGATTCGAACCGGCGGCCTACCGCTTACGAGGCGGTTGCTCTACCGCTGAGCTACACCGGCCCGCCCTCCCGAGTTTAGGGCAGGGACTCCCGTTTGGCAATCGCCTTGACAAGGCGAGGCTTTTGCTAAACTGAAGCTTGCGCCTAGGGCGCGGCCTGCCGGGATGGTGGAACTGGTAGACACGCCATCTTGAGGGGGTGGTGCCCGCAAGGGCGTGCGGGTTCAAGTCCCGCTCCCGGCACCAAAGGCCCCTCAGGGGCCTTTTTTTTATGCGCCTTGTCCTGGCCCGCACCTTGAAGAGCCTCGAGGACACCCGGTCCCTGGCCCGGGAGGTCCTCCCCTTTCTGCCCCGAGGAGCGGTGGTAGCCCTGGAGGGGCCCCTGGGGGCGGGCAAGACCACCCTGGTCCGCTTCCTAGCCGAAGCCCTGGGCTTCCGGGGTCGGGTCACCAGCCCCACCTACACCCTCATCCACACCTACCCCACCGCGGAAGGCCCCCTGGTCCACGCCGACCTCTACCGGTTGCCGGACCCGGGGGAGCTTCTTCCCCAGCTCCTGGCCGCCCTGGAGGAGGCCCGCCTCACCCTGGTGGAGTGGGGGGACCCCAAGGCCCTCGAGGCCGGGTTCCTCCTTCGCCTCATCCCCCAAGGGGAGACCCGACGGGCCGAGCTATGGGAGGTCCACCCCGGCCAGCAAGAGGGCGTCTAAAAGGGCTTCCCGCCCCGCCCGGCCGGCGAAGAGGGCCACCACCTCCCCTTCCTTGTTCACCACGAAGGTCCAGGGCTGGCCCGTCACCTTAAAGCGGCCCGCCACCTCGTGGGGCTTGTCCCGGTCAGAGGCCAGGAGGGGGATGAAGCGGGGGTAGGCCTTCATGTAGTTCAGGACCACCTCCCGGGTGTCCTTAGGCTCCCGACTGATGACGTAGAAGGGGACCTTGGTCTCCTCGGCCACCTTGTGCAATCCGGGAAACTCCGCCCGGCACACCGGGCACCAGCTGGCCCAGAAGACGATGACGGCAGGCTTCTTCATGGTCTTAGGGGTGACGAGGTTCCCCGCCGGGTCCAGGAGGGAGAAGTCCGGCAGGCGCTCCCCCAGCCCCACCGCAAAGGCCAGTCCCAGAAGGAGCCCAAGCCCCCAAACCTTGAGCTTAGCCATAGCCCCATTCTCTACCCTGCCCGCCTAGGGTATGTAAATCCCCTCACCTTGGCCGCCGAAGGCGCTTGAGGTCGTGGTCCGGCCAGACGCCGTCCGCCACCAGGTGGAGCCACTGGGAGAGGTAGTAGCCGAGCAGCGCGAAGCCCAGGACCTCGAGGCCCAGGGAGGGAGGCCTTAGCCTCACCTCCGCCCCCAGGAAGCCCAAGACCTCCTGGGCAAGGAAGCCCAGCAGGCCCAAAAGGCCCACCAGGTACCCGAGCCGGGTGAGGGGCCCAAGGACAGGTGTGGGAAAGCCCCCGGTGGCGGAAGAGCCAGCCATAGGGCCGCCAGAGAACGCCCAAAAGGCCCCAGCGCCGCCTGGACCGCACCTCCTTCTCCGCCAGGTCCAGGTCCGGGGAGAGGAGAAAGGTGCCCGCCAGGTAGGCCAGGGCGAAGGCCAAAGCCTCCGGCCTCTCCGGGGAGCCCCCTAGGGCCAGGTAGGCCAGGCTTCCCAGGCCCAGCGCCGTCAGGTTGATGGCCTCGTGCACGCGCCCCGAGGGCATGGAACCAGGATACCCGTGGCCGCACGTGGGTTTCGCAACCTGGGGTGCCCGGGTTAGGGCTAGGGAAAAGCTTTTGGGGCCCCCGCGCGGCGAAAGGGGTACTTAGAGGGCGGGCAAGGGGAAGCGCTCCCCGGCGGAGAGCACATCCACCCGTAACCCCTTTACCCCCCGTCCAGTGTGCTCCGCCCCCTCGGCGTCCACCAGGGTCACCCCGCCCACCCAGACCTCCCCCAGGCCCCTAAGGAGGCGCAAGGCGGTGTTCTCCAGAAGGCCCAGGCCCACCAGATCGGGGTTGTCCGCCACCAGGCGGGAAAGGGCCAGGAAGCGCCCCCGCTCCTCCACCTTGGGAAGCAGGGCCAGACCCCGGAGGAGGGCCAGGCCCAAAGCCGCCCGCATCTCCCCTTCCCAGGAGTAAAAGGCCGCTTCTCCCAAAAGCCCCGCCGCCTCTCCCAGGGCCACCACCCCACCCCCTTTGCGGTGCACCTCCCAGAGGGCCTGGAGCACCAGGCTCCCCCGGATGAGGTCTAAAAACTCGGGAAGCCCCTCCGCCGCCAGAAGCACCAGGGGACTCGCCGCCACCCTTTGGGCCACCTCCGGGTCAAAGGCTTCCTCCCGCCGCCTCAGGTAAAGGACCTGGCCCCGCCTGAGGCCCAGGTCCCGATAGGCCAGCCGCCAGGCCTCGGCCAGGTCCCTAAGGGGATAGGGCACGAGGAAAAGGGCCTCCCCCCTGGCCTCCTCCAGGAGCCTGGCCTCCACCGGGCGCAAGGCCCCCCGCAGGGGATCGGCGGTGAGCAAGGCGAAGAAACCCTGCCGCATGGCGGACCTCCTATACCTCTAGGGTAACCGCCTCCTCATGAAAGGAAAAGGGCGGTGTGGTAGACTTGGGGTCGTGGCCGCGATGGTATCCCCCCCGGGGGCTTAGCTAAGGGAAAGCGAAGGGCCATCCTCGATGCCACCCTAGATGTTCTCCGGGAAAGCGGGCTTTCCGGCCTGAAAATGGAGGACGTGGCCCGGAAGGCCGAGGTGGGGAAAGGGACCCTTTACCTCTACTTCCGCGACAAGAAGGACCTCCTCAAAAATCTGGTGGAGGAGCGAACCTGGGCCTTCTACCGGGAGGTGGAGGAACTGGTGCGCCTGCAGGTGCCTTTTTTTTGTGCGCCTCGAGCGCATCCTGGAAAAGCGCCTGGCCTGGATCGCGGAGTGGAGGGGCCTATGGGCGGCGGTGGCCCGGGAAGCCATGGAGGACCCCACCCCCTGGCTCAAGGGGCTTCACCAGCACTACCTGGACCTCTTGGAGGAGCTTTTGCGAAGCGGCCAGGAGGAAGGGGCCGTGCGCCCGGAGCTTTCTCCCAAGGCCACGGCCGCCGTGGTGGCGGCCTTGGGGTGCAACCCCCAGCTGGAGGTGGAGGCGTATTTGGAGCACCTCCTCTTGGTGCTCCGGAAAGGAGTCGCGCCGTGAAAGAGTTCCGTCCCGGCGACAAGGTGGTCTTGCCCCCCTATGGGGTAGGCGTGGTGGCCGGCATAGCCCAGCGAAGCGTGAGCGGCGTCAGCCGGGCCTACTACCAGGTGGACTTCCCCGGCTCCCGCTCCAAGGCCTACGTACCCGTGGAGGCCCCGCAAAGCGTGGGCATGCGCAAAGCCCTGGCCCCCGAGGAGGTCCCCGTGATCCTGGACCTCCTCAAGAACGGGCGGATGCCCCTGCCCAAGCAGTGGGCCGCCCGGCACCGCAAGACCAGCGAGATCCTGGCGGACGGCAACCCCTACCGCATCGCCCAGATGGCGGGGCAGCTAAGGGCCTGGGAGCTGGAACGGGGCCTGCCCGACCTGGACCGGCAGGCCCTGAGGCGGGCCATCCACCTCCTAGCCGAGGAGGTCTCCCAGACCCTGGAGATCACCCTGCAAGAGGCCAAGCGCCTCTTTGAGGAGGCCTGGGGAGAAGAGCTTAACTAAAGTACCCCACCGCGCTTTCGCCGCGGTGGGGGCCCCAAAGGGCCTCCTTATAGCCCTAGTCTGGGCATCTCGTGTTGCGAAAGGGACGCGCGGGCGCTTCTACCCCTTTGGCGTGGATCCTCCGCCCAAGCCCAGGCATGGAGGCCCTGCGGATCGCGTTCACCGGGGTCCCCCTGCTGGCTTAGGCCAGCACGGGGTGGGATCAAAGGTCATACCAAGGGGGCCGGCCCCGGAAGAGCTCCAGCTCCTTCCCCACCTCCTCCTTAGGGGCCTCCTCGAGGCGGATCACCTGGGGCGGGCAGCTCTCCACGCAGGCCCCGCACCCCGTGCAGGCCGCCACCTGGAGGTAGAGGACGTACTCCTCACCCTCCCTCACCCGCCTCACCGCCTCCGTGGGGCAGACGTTGGTGCAGACCGGGCAGAGGGTGCACCCCTCCTCCACCCGGATCCGGGGCCAGCGGACCTCCGGGGCACGGCCCGCGGCGAGGCCCCTCAAGCGAAGCTCGGCGGGAAGCCCCCCTTCCTTCTCCTCCAAAGCGGGCAGGGGAAGCTCGGGAACGAGGTCGGCGGCGGTGCGCTTGGCGCTTCCCAAAAGGGCCTGGAAAAGCTCCCGCCTTCCCACCCGTTCCCCGGGAAGCTCCCCCGCCACCACCTCCACCTCCACGGGGAAGTAGCGCCGCGCCTCCTCGGCCATCCTCCCTAGGTGCTCCGGGACCTCAGGCCCGCCGATCCTGCATCCCGCGCAGTCTCCCCGGGCGAGGACCACCTTGCCGAAGCGGCTTCCCGCCTCGGCCAAAAGCCCTGGGGTGAGGCGGCCCAGGCAAAGAACCTCCTCTCCCTTCCCCTCGGCCCTGGAACACCTAAGCTTCCCCTTCCCCCGGATGAGGGCCTCCTGGATGGCCCCGAGAGGGTATTCCAGGCGACGCCGGGGCAGACCCCGGTGCAGAGGCCGCACCCCGTGCACAAGACCTCGTCCAGCTCCACCCGCCACCCTTCCAGCCGCACCGCCCCCTTGGGGCAGGCTGGTAGCACTTGTCGCACCCCCCCACGCTGTTCTTGTAGAGGAGGCAGCGGGACTCGGTGTAGCGGGGCCTCGGGTCCGTGGCCTTGAGGAAGGCGTTCAGGAGGTTATCCAAAAGGCCCATCAGCTCTGGGAGGAGGTCCCGGATGGCCTCCAGGAAGCGGTCAAACTGGGCGAAGTCCAGCTGCTGCTGGCTGTCGGAGAGGGCCACCTTGGGGCTGGGGTGGACCTCCACGTGCACCCCGTCCGCCCCCACGGCCAGGGCCGCCCGGGCCAAAGGGGCCAGAAGGTCCGTGCGCCCGGCGGCGTGGGTCACGTCCACCACCACGGGGAGGTGGGTCTCCTGCTTGGCAAGGGCCACGGCGGAGAGGTCCAGGGTGTTCCGCGTCCAGCGCTCAAAGGTGCGGATCCCCCTTTCGGCCAGGATCACCTCCTCGTTCCCCTGGGCGAGGATGTACTCGGCGGCGTAGAACCACTCCTCCATGGTGGCGGCAAGCCCCCGCTTTAAGAGGACGGGGCGCCGGGCCTTCCCCACCTCTTTGAGGAGGGCGAAGTTCTGCATGTTCCGGGCCCCGATCTGGAGGATGTGGCGTACTCCGCCACCACCTCCACGTCCCGGGTGTCCATCACCTCGGTGACGAAGACCATGCCGAAGGCGTCCGCCGCCTTCCGGCCGAGCCTAAGCCCCTCCACTCCGAGGCCCTGGAAGCCGTAGGGGCTCGTCCGGGGCTTGAAGGCCCCGCCCCTCAAGACCCTCACCCCCCGCGCCGAAAGGAACCGGGCCGTCGCCATGATCTGCTCCTCGCTCTCAATGGAGCAGGGCCCGGCGATGAGGAGGGGCTTTTCCCCGAAGACCACGTCCTTGACCCGCACCCTGGTGGGCTCGGGCCTGTGCTTTCTGGAGTAGAGAAACTTCTTCTGGTCCTGGCGCTCCTCGAGGTCCAGGCTCGCCTGGAAGATCTCCTTGAAGAGCTTCTTTATGGTCTCGTCGGGGAAGGGCCCGGGGTTTTCCGCGGTGAGGTAACCGAGCATCTCCTCCTCACGCTTGGGGTCGTAGTGGGGAAGGCCGAGCTCCGTCTGGATGCGGCCGATCTCCTGCACCAGCCTTCCCCGCTCCGAGAGGAGCCTAAGGAGCTCCCGGTTCACCCGGTCCACCTCTTTACGCAAGGCCAGGATGCGCTCGTCCATGGGCTATCGTCCTAAGCGGGTTTCAAGCCGCCTCTTCCCTAGGCCGCTGCCTCTCCGCCAGGCGGGCCACCAGGACAGAGATCCAGTAGAGGACAAGGAGGGGCAGGGTGACGATGGAAAGGGAGACCACGTCCACCGTGGGGGTGATGACCGCAGCCAGGGTGAGGAGGAAGACCACGGCCACGCGCCAGTTGCGGGCGAGGAAGGCGGAGGAGAGGATCCCCAGGCGGGCCAGGAGGTAGCTCACCACCGGCATCTCAAAGACCAGGCCCATGACGCTCATCATCATGAGGACCTGGCCCATGTAGCGGCCGATGGAGATCTGGGGCGTGATGACGTCCCCCAGGAAGCCCAGGAGGAAGGGAATGGCGAAGGGAAGAAAGCCGTAGTAGGCGAAGAGCGCCCCCAGGGCGAAGCTGAACCCCGCCCCCAGGAGGAAGGGCACCGCCAGGCGTTTTTCGTGCTCGTAAAGCCCGGGGGCGATGAAGGCCCAGACCTGGTAGACGATGAAGGGGAGGGCGAGCACGAGCCCCCCGAAGGCCGCCACCTTCAGGGAAACCAGGAAGGGCTCGGTGATGTCCAGGACGATGAGGTTGACCTGGATGCCGTTTTGCTTGGCCGCCAGGTCCAGAGGCCGCTTGAGCCACTCCAGGAGCTGGACCCTGAAGGTCCAGGCCACCCCCGTCCCCACCGCCCAGGAGAGGAGGGCCCAGATGAGGCGGCTCCGCAGCTCCTCTAGGTGCTCTACCAGGGGGGCTTCCTTCAAGCTTTGGGCTCCTCCTGGGGCCTAGGCCCCGGCGCGGGCTTGGGTTCCTCCTTCACCTCCACGCTCTTCTCCAGCTCCTCGCGGATCTCCTGGGCCCCCCGCTTGAACTCGCGGATGCTCTGGCCCAAGGAGCGGCCGAGCTCGGGGAGCTTCTTGGGCCCGAAGATGAGGAGGGCCACCACCAGGATCACCAGGATTTCCGGCATGCCCAGGTTCATGGTCTTCAGTTTACCACCTGGGGGCTGAAGGGAGGATGAAGCGCATCATCCCCCTCTCCGAGCTTCTTAAGGGCGTAGCTCGAGGTTCCTTTGCCTCCCCCGGGCCACGGCCAGGCCCCCTCGGGCACGTCCTGGGTGATGACGCTCCCCGCCCCCACCAAGCGCGGTCCCCCACCCGCACCGGGGCCACCAGGACGCTGTTGGAACCGATGAAGGCCCCCTTGCCGATCTGGGTCTGGTGCTTCCGCTTGCCGTCGTAGTTGGCGGTGATGACCCCGGCCCCGATGTTGGCCCCCTCCCCCACCTCGGCGTCCCCGAGGTAGGCCAGGTGGCCCGCCTTCACCCCCCGGTGGAGGAGGCTCTTCTTCACCTCCACGAAGTTCCCCACGTGCACCTCCTCCATGAGGACCGCCCCGGGCCTGAGCCTGGCGAAGGGGCCGGCGGAAGCTCCCGGGTGGAGGTGGGCCCCCCGGGCCACGGTGTGGCTTTCTACCCTGGCTCCGGGCTCCAACACCGTGTCCTCGAGAACGGCGTAAGGCCCCACCTCGCACCCCTCGCCGATCCGGGTCTTCCCCTTGAGGACCACCCCAGGCCAGAGGGTGACGTCGGGGGCGAGCTCCACCGAGGGCTCCAGGTAGATGGTCTCGGGGAGGATCATCCGCACCCCCTTCCCCATCCACTCCGAGCGGAGCCGCCCCAGGAGAACCCCCTCCACCCGGGCGAGCTCCTCCCGGGTGTTCACCCCCAGGGCCTCCTCCGCCACGCCCCGCACCGCCGCCACCCTTTTCCCGTGGGCGCGGTAGATGGCCACGAGGTCGGGGAGGTAGTACTCCCGGGCGGCGTTTTCGTTCCTCACCTCCTTGAGGGCCTGGAAGAGGAAGCCGTCAAAGGCGTAGGCCCCGGCGTTCACCTCCCGGAGCCCTTATCTCGGGAGAGGCGTCCTTCTCCTCCACGTTGGCCAAGACCTCCTCCCCCTCCCGGAGGATCCGGCCGTAGCCCGTGGGGTCAGGGAGCTCCACGGTGAGGAGGGCCATCCCCGCCCCCTCCCGCACCCCCGCGAGAAGGGCCTCCAGGTCCTCGGGGAAAGGAGGGGGGTGTCCCCCTGGGTCACGAGGAAGGGCCCGGGGAAGCCCCCGAGGAGGCTTTCCGCCTGGAGGAGGGCGTGGGCGGTGCCGAGCTGCTCCTTTTGCCAGGCCACCTCCACGGGGTAGCCCTCCAGGGCCTCCGCCACCTTCTCCCCCCCGTGGCCCACCACCACCACGAGCCTTTCGGGCCCAAGGGCCAAGGCGGCCTCGAGGGCGTAGAGGAGCATGGGCCTTCCCAAAAGGGGATGCAGGACCTTGGGCAGGCGGGAGCGCATCCTGGTTCCCTGCCCCGCGGCCAGGATCACGTGGGCGTGCATAAGGCTATCTTAGCCCCTCCCCGGTGTGTCCTGCACCACCTTCAAACCCAGCGTCTCCAGGAAACGCACCAAAGCCGCCACCGCTTTCCTAACCCCCTGGGTGATCAGAGGGCTTCCGAAGCGGCTCACCCCGGCGTAGATCCCGTGGGCGCTTCGGCGCACCTCCAGGAGGAGGTCCTGGGTCAGGTCCTCCTCTTCCAGGTGGGTGAGGAGGTAAAAACCCTCCTCCCCCTTGGCCACCTCCAGGAAGACCGCCACGCCCCCTTCCAGGGCCACGGGCGTCCTTCCCAGGGGCAGGGCCTCGGGCAAGCTTCCTTCCAAAAGGGCGTGGGCCACGGCGTACCTCCTTATGGGAGGCCAAGGGGTGGGGTCCTCGGCCACTTTAGTGAAGACGGCGTGGAAAAAGGGCCTCCCCGCCTCCTTCCACTTGAGGGCGTACTTGGTGCGGAGGTGGCCCTCCGGAGGAGGCTTCACCTCTATGCGGTAAAGCCCCGTTTTCTCGGCCTCCTCGAGGGCGAAGCGAAAGTAGGCCTCGTGGTCGGTGGTGAGGAGAAGGCTCCCCCCTTCCCCTAGCCTTGTGGAAAGCCTCCGGAAGAAGGCCTCCTGGAGGAGGCGCCTTTCCTGGTGGCGCTTCTTGGGCCAGGGGTCGGGGAAGTTGACGATCACCTGGTGGAGGGCTCCCGGGGGAACCAGGTTCCTCAGGGCGAAAGGGCCCTCCCCGTGGTAGAGGCGGACGTTCCCTAGGCCCTCCCGGCGCGCCCTCCGGTAGGCCCTGAGGACGCTTGCCGCCGAGACCTCCGCCCCAAGGACAAGCCAGTGGGGATGGGCCTTGGCGAGCTCGGCGGTGAAGCGCCCATCCCCGAAGCCGATCTCCAGGACCAAAGGGCCTTCCCGCCCGAAGAGGTCCTTGGGGGCCGGGGGCCAGGAGGGAAGGAGGGCGGGGCGCACCAGCACAAGGGGGCATTATAGGGGGTTTTCACACCCCTTTCAAAGGGGGGACGTAGTCTGCGACTTAATGAGGAGGTTGCCATGGCCCTATTCGGAAGCCTGGATTCCATGCCCCTGGAGGAAATCCTCTCCCTCCTCGCCCACAAGGAAGGGGCCCTGGAGGTTCAGTGGTGCGGGCCCTAAGGAGCGGGCTTTTGCGAAACCGCCTAATCAAGGTCTAAAGCCGTACTCCTCCAGCGCGCGTCCACCAGGGCCTGCACCTTGGGGTCCATGCGGACCCTCTCGGGCCAGACCCGGTGGAACCCCTCTTCGGGGAGCTTCCTCGTGCCGTCCAGGACCAAAACCGGCCCCTCCACCCCCGCCATCACCCGGGCGTCCCGCTCGGGGTCTATGTTGTTGAGGACGTACCAGAGGAGCTCCTCCGGGCTTAGGGCCGTGTCCTCGTCGGCGAGGAGGAGGAGCCGGACCCCGGCGCTTTGCGGGTCCTTAGAAGCCTTTCCGCCGCTTCCCAGGCCTGGCGGGGGCGCCGCTTCGCCAAGACCACCCCCCAGAGGCCCGGCCACTGCCTCTGGGCCACCACCTCGGGGTCCTCGGGGAGCTCGAGGTGGGCCCTGGGGGTGAAGGCCACCTCCCCCCCTTCCTCGGGGAGCTTCCGCGTGCCGTCTATGACCAGCTTCCCCCCGAAGGCGAAAGCTCGGGAGCTGTGGTCCAGGACGTCCACAGGGCCCCGGAGAAGGAGGGTGTCCCGCCCGGGAAGGGCGTGCTTGAGGGCCTCCAGCAGGGCGGGAAAGCCCGGCTTCACCGGCACCTCCTCGTCCACCACCACCACCACCTTGGCGAACATCATCTGCCCAGGCCCAGCATCCCGTAGGCCACCTTGTAGGCCTGCCCCGGGTAGGCCTTCCTCAGGCTCACGTTCACCCAGTTGTGGGCCACCCCTTCCGGGGGCATGTGGTAGTCCGCCACCTCGGGGAGGACCAGGCGAAGGGCGGGGAGGAAAAGCCTTTCGCTGGCCTCGATGAGGTAGGCGTCCTCCATGGGGGGAACCCCCACGAGGGTGGCGGGGTAGATGGCCCCCTTGCGGTGGGTGAGGGCGGTGACGTGGAAGCGGGGGTAGAGGTCCACGGGGGTATAGAAGCCCGTGTGGTCGCCAAAAGGCCCCTCCTCCACCAGGGGCTCCTCGGGGTCGATGTAGCCCTCGAGGACGAACTCCGCCTCGGCGGGCACGGGAAGGTCCACGGTCACCCCCCGGGCGAGCTCTATGGGGCCCCCGGAGGAAGCCCGCCAGGTGAAACTCGCTCACCCCCGGCAAGGGAGGCAAGGGGGCGGTGGCGGCGTAGGTGAGGACCGGGTCCCCCCCTAGGGCCACGGCCACGGGGAGCCTCTTCCCCAGCTTCTTCGCCTTCTCCAGGTGGCGGCGGCCCACCTTGTGGAGCTGCCAGTGCATGGCGGTGCTCCTTTGGTCCAGGACCTGCATGCGGTACATGCCGAGGTTGAGCTCCCCGGTCTCCGGGTCCTTGGTGATCACCAGGGGAAGGGTGAGGAAAGGCCCCCCGTCCAAGGGCCAGGTCTTGAGGACGGGAAGACGCCCTAGGTCCACCTCCTCCCCCCTCCACACCACCTCCTGCACCGGGGCCCGCCCCACGCGCCTGGGGAAGAAGCCCCGGAGGAGGGGAAGCTTGGGGAGGAGGCCCAGGAGGGCGGAAAGCCCCCCCTTCCCCGGTTCCAAGGCGAGGAGGGCCTCCACCTTCTTCGCCAGCTCGTCCAAATCCTCCACCCCCAGGGCCAAGGCCGTGCGCGCCCTCGTGCCGAAAAGGCCCATGACCACGGGGAAGTCCTTCCCCACCACCCGCTCGAAGAGGAGGGCGGGGCCTCCCCTTTTCACCACCCGGTCCGCGATCTCGGCCATCTCCAGCTCGGCGCTCACCGGGACCCGGACCCGGTGGAGCTCCCCCCGCCTCTCCAAGGCCTCGAGGTAGGCCCGAAGGTTCCGAAACACCCCTAAGCTTACCCCTAGAGCTCCAGCACAAGGTGCTCCAGGCGGAAGTCCTCCGGGGTGCCGTGGACAAAGACGGCCTCGAGGCGCACCGGGAGGTCGTCCCGCCCGAGGAGGAAGCGGGCGCTTCGGAGAAGCCTCCTCACCTTCCCCGGGGTAATGGCCTCCAAGGGCGCGCCGAAGCGGGCGGAGGCCCGCTGCTTCACCTCCACCACCACGTAAACCCCCTCCTTCTCCAGGAAAAGGTCCACCTCCCCGAAGGGGGTGCGGCGGTTCCTTCCCAGGAGGCGGTAGCCCCGGGCGAGGAGGAAGCGGAGGGCCTCCTCCTCGGCCCACCGTCCCCTCAAGGCGCCCATTCCTGGAAAAGTTCCCCGTCCAGGTAGAGGCGGAAGCCGGGCCTCCCCCTGGACCTGGTAGCTTCCCGAAAGCCTCAAGCCCTCCCGCCCCATCCCTTCGTAGACCACCTGCTCCCCCCCCTCGTCCAGGAGGACCAGGCGCACCTCCTTACCCTCCGCCT
>BBBN01000009.1 GCA_001311585.1 Thermus sp. JCM 17653 | reverse complement strand
TTACCCTTCCTGGACCGGGATCTTCACCGGGGGCTCCTCGGGGCGCTTCTCCCGAGGGATCCGCACCTCCAGCACCCCCTTGGCCAAGCGGGCCTCTAGGCCCTCCTTCTTGGCGTCCTTGGGGAGGAGGTAGGCCCGGTAGACCCGCCCGTAAACGATCTCGGCGAGGTGCTTGGTGCGCTTCTCCTCCCGTTTCTCCCCTTCTATGACCAGCTGGTCCCCTTCCAGGCGCACCTCGAGGTTCTCGGGGCCAAGCCGGGCACCTCCACCCGGAGGAGGTAGTGGTCCTCGTGCTCCTGAAGCTCGGAGAGGGGTTCCAGCACCTCTCCCGTCTCCTGAAAGGCCTTCTCCAGGGCCTCTTCCACCGCCTTGCGGAAGCGGGACCGGCCGAAGGGCCAAAGCTTCTCCAGCATGGCTCACCCCCCCTTGATGCGGCACTTGCTTAGCGCACGTTCCCCGTTTCCAGCTTCCTGGCCCTTAGGTCCAGGAGGCTGTACTCGCCCTCCGAGAGGTCCCCCGGCACCACCACCCAGCTCGCCCCCAGGGTCTCGTGCTTCTGGCCCTTTCCGGCTACCAGGACCAGAAGGGGGTTGTGGGTCTTGATGAGGTGGGCCACCTCGTGGGAGCCTTCCTCCCCCAGGCCCTTGTGGTAGGGCGGGGTGTGGAAGAGGAAGATCTTGGGGTAGTCCTTGAGCTCCCAGAGGGCCTTCAAGTGGTACTCGGCAACCCAGGCGGGGTAGCGAAGGGCCTCCTTCTCCTCGGGTTCGCCTCATCGGCGATCTCCCCGCCGATGCCCGCCACCAGGTAGGGGCCTTTCCAGAAGGTGAAGGCCTCGTGGACGTTGCGCATCTCGGGGCGGACCAGCTCGATGTTGGCCGCCTCCCGGAGGTACTCCCAGATGGGGGCGTCCAGGGGGCCAGGGATGTAGGCGGTGGGCAGGTGGGCCTCCGAGAGCACGCGGAAGAAGGCGGCGTAGTCCCGGCTCCCCGCCGTCTTGGGCATGAGGTTGCCGATGAGGCGATGGCGTCCGCCCCGGTGTCGGGAGCTACCTTGACGAACTTCTCCAGGGCCTCGAGGTCCCCCATGGGGTTGGAGGTGGCCAGGATGTAGCGGATGGTCCTGCGCATACCCTACCTCCTTAGCCTTCCACCTGCACCTGGATCCTCTTGGGCTTGGTGGCCTCGGCCTTGGGCACCCTCAGGTGCAAGACCCCGTGGCGGAAGCGGGCTTCCACCCGGGAGAGGTCGTAGACGCTGGGCACATTGAAGCTCCGGGCGAAGGTGCCGTAGGGGCCCTCCAGGCGGTGGTAGGCCACCCCTTCCCGCTTCTCAAAGGGCCTTTCCGCCTTCACGGAGAGCACCCCCTCTTCTGCCACCACCTCCACCTTCTCGGGCTCCACCCCCGGGAGGTAGACCAGGAGGTGAAGCCCCTCGGCGTCCTCCAGGATGTCCACCGGGGGCGCGTAAACCCTGGGCCCCTGCTGGGGGGCGCCGAGGGTCCTCGCCAGCCTCTCCTGAAGCTCCTCCAGTTCCTTAAAGGGGTCAAAGCGGATCATCCTCCATCACCTCCTTCACCACCTCAAGAGCGCGGCCATACCGCCACGCTCAAGAAGCCTTCTTTCGGCCTCTCCCCGCACGAACTCCAGCTTGGCGGCGTACCCCGCGGCCAGCTCCGGCGCCACCAGGGCCAGGGGCTTGGCCTCGAGGCTTTCGCAAAAGCCCAAAGCCTCGGCCTCATCGGCGAAGTAGAGGCCGTGGCAGGCGTAGACGCTCTCTTCCAGGTTCCAGGGAAGGACCCAAAGCTCCACCCGGCCTTCCTGCAGGCGGGCCAGGGCCTCCCGGCCGAAGGCCACCTTGGGGTAGGCCTCCTCCAGGCTTTGGAGAAGCCTTACCTCGGCCTGGCGCTCCACCTCCTCCAAGACCGGCTCCAGGCGCTTGAGCACCTCCTGGGGTGGCCCCGGGGTGGGGGAGGGAGGGGAGCTCGGCCACCACCTTTTCCCGCAAGCGCTTGGGCAGGTGGCCCAGGAAGAGCTTGGTGTGCTCCTCGGGGCCCATGAGGACGAGGCGGGTGAAGCCCCGCTCCGCCCAGAACTTTTCCAGCTCGCCTGCCAGGGCCTTGTAGAAGCGGCCCTCCCAAGCCTCGAGGCGCTTGGCGAAGAGGTCTTGGCCCGCCCCGCCCCGGGCGATGCCCCCCAGGTTGAACCGGCGGCCCGGGGCGTCCAGGGAAAGGCGGCGCCAGGCCTCGGTGTCCAGGGCCAGGAAGGCGTCCTGGACCTCGGCGATCTCCCCCAGGAAGATCTCAAAGACCCGCCACCTCTCCCGGTCCACGTAGACCACGCCGTAGCGCTCGTACTCGTCCAGGGCGTAGACCAGGGGGAGGAGGAAGGGCTCGCCCCAGTGGGCCAGGACCCCGTCGGTGAGGAGGCGGCTTGCCTTTTCGTCCACGAAGGTGGTCTTGAGGCGCTCACCAAGGGCAGCTCCACCTGCAAGGGGTAAAGCTCCATGCGGGCCTCATCGGCGAAGAGGGCCAGGGTTTTGGCCTGGATGACCTCGTGCTTGAGGAGTTCCAGCACCCTCTCCGCCAGGTCCTCGGGCACCCGGAGGGCCTTCATGGCGTCCTTGGTCCTAAGGGCGTAGGCCCGGCCGGCGTTTTCCGGCTTGGCGGGGTTCAGGTCCACGTAGAGGGAAAGGGTGGGGGTCTTGAGGCCTTCCAGGCTTTCCTTGATGCGGCGGATCTCCTCCTTGCCAATCATAGGCTACCTCCTAGAAGGGCGATGGCCTTGCGCACCGCTTCCTGGTTGAGCCGCTCCTCCTGGCCTAGCCGGGTGAAGAGGGCCTCCAGCTCGGGGTCGGGGAGGGTGCTTTCCAGGTAGTAGGTCCGGTCAAACCCCTCCTCGGAGAGGAGGCGGAGAAGGGCTTCAGGGCCTTCTTCCTCGGGCTTGGGGGCGGGGGGAAGGGGGGCCTTTAGGCGCCGCAGGGCCTCGGCGATGGCCTGGGCGTGGGCGCGCTCCCTTTCCGCCACCTCCAGGACCAAGGCCTTGAGGTGGGGATAGGGGATCCCTTCCGCCGCCCTCTCCGCCCTGAGGGCGTCCAGGAGCTCGTCCTGGTAAGCTTCTGCAAAACCTCCTCTACCCTCATGGCTTCCTCCCCTCAGGCCACCAGGCGCTCGGCGGTCTGGAAGATGAGGCCCGTGGGCCCGGCCTCCACCACCACCCGGTCGCCTTCCTTGACCTCGCCCGCCAGGATCTTCTTGGCCAGGGGCGTCTCCAGCTCCCGCTGGATGACCCGCTTCAAGGGCCTGGCGCCGAAGACCGGGTCGTAGCCCCTTTCCGCCAGGAAGTCCTTGGCGGACTCGGTGAGCTCCAGGGAGATGCGCTTCTCGGCGAGCCGTGCCCGGAGGTAAGAGAGCTGGATCTCCACGATCTGGCGGATCTGCTCCTGGGAAAGGGGCCGGAAGACCACGATCTCGTCCAGGCGGTTCAGGAACTCGGGGCGGAAGTGCTGTTGCAAGACCCTAAAGACCTCCTCCCGGATCCTTTCGTAGGGCCAGCCCTTCTGAATCCCCTCCAAGATCAAGGGGCTCCCGAGGTTGGAGGTGAGGATGATGACGCTGTTGCGGAAGTCCACGGTGCGGCCATGGCTGTCGGTGAGGCGGCCGTCGTCCAGGATCTGCAAGAGGATGTTGAAGACGTCGGGGTGGGCCTTCTCGATCTCGTCAAAGAGGATGACCGTGTAGGGCCTCCTTCGCACCGCCTCGGTGAGCTGGCCCCCCTCCTCGTAGCCCACGTAGCCGGGCGGGGCCCCGATGAGGCGGCTTACGGCGTGCTTTTCCATGTACTCCGTCATGTCGATGCGCACCATGGCCTCCTCGGTGTCGAAGAGGGTGGCGGCCAGGGTCTTGGCCAGCTCCGTCTTCCCCACCCCCGTGGGCCCCAGGAAGAGGAAGCTCCCGATGGGACGGTTGGGGTCCTTGAGGCCGGCCCGGGCCCGGCGGATGGCGTCGGCCACCGCCCCTATGGCCTCCTCTTGGCCCACCACCCGCCTGTGGAGCTCCTCCTCGAGCCTCAAGAGCTTCTCCCTTTCCCCTTCCAGGAGCCTGGACACGGGGATCCCGGTCCAGCGGGAGACGATCTCGGCGATGTCCTCCTCGGTGACCTCGAGGCGCACGAAGCGGGCGCCCCGGAGCTTTTCCGAAAGGGCCTCCACCTCGGCCTCGAGGCGGGGAAGCTCCCCGTAGCGGAGTTCGGCGGCCCGGTTCAGGTCGTACTGGCGCTCGGCCAGCTCGATCTCCCGCCTCACCTCGCCCAGGCGGTGCTGGGCTTCCCGGAGCTTCCTCAGGATCTCCCTCTCGGCCTCCCACTCCGCCTTGAGCTTCTCTATCTCCTTGGCGAGCCCGGCGATTTCCTCCTCAATGGCCTTGAGGCGCTCCAAGGAATCGGGGTCCTTCTCCTTCCTCAGGGCCTCCCGCTCGATCTCCAGCTGGAGCTTCTTGCGCTCCAGGGTGTCGATTTCCTCCGGGGCGCTTTCCAGGGCCATCCTTAGCCGGGCCGCCGCCTCGTCCACCAGGTCGATGGCCTTGTCGGGGAGGCGCCTTTCCGGGATGTAGCGGTGGGAGAGGACCGCCGCCGCCACCAGGGCCGGGTCGGAAATGCGCACCCCGTGGTGCACCTCGTATTTCTCCTTAATGCCCCGGAGGATGGAGATGGTGTCCTCCACGCTGGGCTCGTCCACGTAGACCGGCTGGAACCGCCGCTCCAAGGCGGGGTCCTTCTCGATCTCCCGGTACTCGTCTAAGGTGGTGGCCCCGATGAGCCTGAGCTCCCCCCGGGCGAGAGGGGGCTTGAGCATGTTGCCGGCGTCCACGGCGCCCTCGGCCCTGCCCGCCCCCACTACGGTGTGGAGCTCGTCGATGAAGAGGATGATCTCCCCTTGGCTCCCCACCACCTCCTGGATCACCGCCTTCAAGCGCTCCTCAAACTCGCCCCGGTACTTGGCCCCGGCCAGGAGGGAGCCCATCTGCAAGGAGACGATCCGCTTGCCCTTGAGGCCCTCGGGCACGTCCCCCTTGACGATGCGCTGGGCCAGGCCCTCCACGATGGCCGTCTTGCCCACGCCAGGCTCGCCGATGAGCACCGGGTTGTTCTTGGTGCGCCGAAGGAGGATCTGGATGGTGCGGCGGATCTCCTCGTCCCGCCCGATCACCGGGTCCAGCTTGCCCTCGGCGGCCAGCTTGGTCAGGTCAATGCCGTACTGCTCCAAGGCGTTGTAGGTGCTCTCCGCGTGTTCCGTTTGCACGTTTTTCCCTCCTCTCAATTCCCAAAGGGCCTTCTTTAGGGCCTCCAGTCCGGGTAGCCCCGGGGTGGCTTCCCCCAAGGCCAGGACCAGGGTGTCCAGGGCCACGTACCGGTCCTTGAGTTCCTCCATGAGGGCCTCGGCCCGGTTCAGGGCCCCGGAAAGCCTGGGGGTGACGTACTGGCCCACCTCGGCTCCCTCCACCCGGGGCAGCCGGGCGAGCTCCTTCTCCTGGAGCTCCTTAAGGGCCTGGGGATCGGCCCCGGCCTTTTCCAAGAGGCGCCAGGCCAGGCTTCCCGGCTCCTTGAGGAGCACCCGCCAAAGGTGGGGTAGGTCTATGGCCTGGTGCTTCATCCCCCGGGCCAAGACCTGGGCCTGGGCCAGGGCTTCCCGTGCGGCTTGGGTCCAGCGTTCCAGGTTCATACCCTCCTGCCCTCCCTTGCTGCTCTTAGCATATCTCTTGACAAATGCATTGTCAAGAGATATGAGGAAGGAAACCCCAAACGCCTGAGACCGAAGGAGAGGAAGGGAAAGGCTACCCTGATTGTAAGGGATGCCGGGGGGGAAGGATGTCCCTAGCGGTTTTCCAGGATCTCCACCACCAAGGCCGCCCCGATGAGGTTGGCCCCCAGGTCCTTGCGGATGCGCTCGGCCCTGGCCATGCGCAGGAGGTCCTCCTCCCGGAAGTACCAGGTGCCTTCTACCTCCAAGGGCTCCACAAAGCCGATCGCCACGTAGGCCCGCACGGCCGCCAAGGAAAGGCCGTACTCGGAGAGGGCCTCGAGGGAAAGCCAGCCGCTACGCGCGAGCATAGTAGGCCTCCGCCAGCTTCTTCCAAAGGGCTTCCTCCTCGGGGGTGGGGCGCTCGGGGATGGTGACCCGCACCTCGAGGTAGAGGTCCCCCCGGCCCGCGGGCCCGGGGAAGCCCTTGCCCTTGAGCCGGAGCTTCCTGCCCGCCTGGGTCCTTGGGGGGACGGTGACCTCCACGGGGCCCTCCAGGGTCATGGCCCGCACCTTTCCCCCCACCACGGCGATGGGGGCGGGCACGTCCAGGGTGGCGTAGAGGTCCTGGCCCTCGAGGCGGAAGCGGGGGTGTGGGAGGAGGTGCACGGTGAGGAGGAGGTCCCCCGGGGGCTCCCCAGGTCCCCCCATCCCTGGCACCCGGATCGCGCTCCCCTCCCGCACCCCGGGCGGGATGCGGACGGAAACGCGCCTACCCGCCACCTCCACCACCTTCTCCCCGCCGTGGAAGGCCTCCTCCAGGGTGAGGGGAAGCTCGGCCCTGAGGTCCCGCCCCTTGCGGCTCCGCCGCCCGAAGCCGCCGAAGAGGCCGGGGCCGAAGAGCTCCTGGAAGAACTCGGAGAAGTCCTCCACCTCAAACCCGGAGAAGTCGTACCCCCCAGGGGGTGGAGGGGGAGGCGGGGTGGTGGTGCCGTAGCGTCGTAGATCCGGCGCTTCTCGGGGTCGGAGAGGACGGCGTAGGCCTCGTTGATCTCCTTGAACCTCTCCTCCGCCTCGGGGCTCTTGTTGACGTCGGGGTGGTACTGGCGGGCCAGGCGTTTGTAGGCCCGCTTGATCTCCTCCTGGGTGGCGTTCCGGGGCACCCCGAGGATGGCGTAGTAGTCCTTCTTGGCCGCCATAGGCTACTCCAGGTCCGCCTCTTCGCGCTTCTCCTCCCCCACCGCCACCCGGGCCGGGCGCACCAGGGCCTCGCCCAGGCGGAAGCCCCGCTGGAAGACCTTGGCCACCTTGCCGGGTTCCCCCGGGAGGAGGCCCACCGCCTCGTGGTACCGGGGGTCAAAGGCCTGGCCCTCCCCCGGCACCTCCTCCACCCCAAGGCCCGCCAGGGTGCGGAAGAAGCCGTCCCGGACCGCCTTCACCCCTTGGCGGATGCTCTCGGGGCTCGCCTCGGCAAACTCCAGGGCCCGGTCCAGGTCGTCTAGGACGGGAAGGAGGGCCCTCAGGGCCTTGAGCACGCCCTCCCGCTCCCGCGCCTTGAGCTCTTCTTCCATGCGCTTGCGGTAGTTGTCGAAGTCGGCGAGGAGGCGGAGGTACTTGTCCTTGAGGCCCTTAAGCTCCTCCTCGGCCGCCTTAAGGCGCTCCTCCAGGGCCTGGGCCTCCTGGCCCACGGCCTCTAGGTCCTTCTCCAGGGTGTTCTCGTGGTTTCTCTCCTCCATGGGCCCTCCCTAAGGAGAGCCCCACCCCAAGGGGCGGGGCCCCCCGCCTCCCGCCTTAGTCCGCGGGCTTGTAGTCGGCGTCGATCACGTCGTCCGGTCCCTTGCCCGAGGCCGCCTGGGCGCCCTTTTCGTACTCCTCCACCGCCCTGAGAAGCTCCTCGGTGGCCGCCTTGAGCTCGGGGTCGGGGGCGTCCCGTTCCACGAGCTCCTTGGCCTTCCGGATGGCCTCCTCCAGCCGGGCCTTGGCCTCGGGGCTTCCCTCTTTCTCCTGGAGGACCCGCTCCGCCTGGACGCGGGCCGAGTCCAGGGTGTTCTTGAGCTCGGCGTGCTCCTTGCGCTTGCGGTCCTCCTCGGCGTGGCGCTTGGCCTCCTCGATCATCCGCTGGATCTCCTCCTCGGAGAGGGTGGTGGTGTTCTGGATGGTGATGGAGGCCTCGCGCCCGGTGGACTTCTCCTTGGCGGTCACGTGGAGGATGCCGTTGGCGTCGATGTCAAAGCAGACCTCAATCTGGGGGACGCCTGCGGGCATGGGGGGGATGCCCTCGAGGCGGAAGCGGCCCAGGCTCTTGTTGTCTTGGGCCATGGGGCGCTCCCCCTGGAGGACGTGGATCTCCACGGCGGTCTGGTTGTGCTCGGCGGTGGTGAAGATCTCGCACTTGCGGGTGGGGATGGTGGTGTTCCGGGGGATGAGGACGGTCATCACCCGCCCTTGGTCTCCACGCCCAGGGAGAGGGGGGTGACGTCCAGGAGGACCACGTCCCGCACCTCGCCCATGAGCACCCCGGCCTGGATGGCCGCCCCCATGGCCACCACCTCGTCGGGGTTCACGGAGCGGTTGGGCTCCTTGCCCAGAAGCTCCTTCACCACCCGCTGGACGGCGGCACCCGGGTGGCCCCGCCCACGAGGATCACCTCGTCGATCTGGGCCGGGGTGAGGCCCGCGTCCCTCAGGGCCTGCTCCACGGGGGCCCGGAGGCGCTTGAGGAGGGGATCGATGAGCTCCTCAAACTTGGCCCGGGTGAGCTTCTTTTCCAGATGGAGGGGGGTCTTGCTGGCCGGGTCCAGGGCGATGAAGGGCAGGCTGATGGTGGTCTCCAGGGTGCTGGAGAGCTCGATCTTGGCCTTCTCCGCCGCCTCGATGAGGCGCTGGAGGGCCTGGCGGTCGGCCTTGAGGTCCACCCCGTGCTCCCGCTTGAACTCCTCGGCGAGCCAGTTGACGATGGCGTGGTCCATATCCGACCCGCCCAGGTGGGTGTCCCCGGAGGTGGACTTCACCTCAAAGACCCCCTCGCCGATCTCCAGGATGGTGACGTCAAAGGTCCCACCCCCCAGGTCGAAGACCAGGACGGTCTCGTTCCCCTTCTTGTCCAGGCCGTAGGCCAAAGCGGCGGCGGTGGGCTCGTTGATGATGCGCAAGACCTCGAGGCCCGCGATCCTGCCGGCGTTGGCCGTGGCCTCCCGTTGGGCGTTGTTGAAGTAGGCGGGCACGGTGATCACCGCCTTGGTGATCCTTTCCCCGAGCTTCTTGGAGCGTCCTCCACCAGCTTGCGGAGGATCATGGCGCTGATCTCCTCGGGGGTGTAGAGCTTGCCCTTGACCTCCACCCGCACGCCCCCGTCGGGCCCGGGGACCACCTTGTAGGGAACCCGCTTGGCCTCCTCCTGGACCTCCTCGAAGCGGCGGCCGATGAAGCGCTTGATCTCAAAGATGGTCCCCTCGGGGTTTAACACCGCCTGGCGCTTGGCCATGCGGCCCACCAGGGTCTCCCCGTCGCGGAAGGCCACCACGCTAGGGGTGACCCTTTCCCCTTCGGCGTTCTCCAACACCACGGGCTTGCCGCCTTCCAGGACGGCGATCACGCTGTTGGTGGTACCCAGGTCAATGCCCACTGCCTTGGCCATAACGCACCTCTCCCCTCTAGCGTAAGGGATTCGGAATGACCTTGTCAAGAGAGTTGAGCGTATTAGTATCATGGTGCCCCAGGCTACCCGGGCCTCCTCCCTTTCGTGTACCTTAGGGATAGACATGTCCCGTTTGCCTCTTAACTTTCTGATCTTCCTCTTGGGCCTTCTCTTCCTGGCGTGGGCCTTCAGCCTGGCGGGAACCACGGGCGGCTCCGGGGGTGGGGTGAACTACACCACCTTCCTCGAGGACCTCAAGGCGGGCCGGGTAAAGGAGGTGGTGGTGCGCTCGGGGGAGACCCGCATCCAGGGGACCCTGGTGGACGGCTCTTCCTTCACCACCTACGCCGCAAGCCCCCCCGACAACGCCGCCCTCGAGGCCTGGATGCGCCAGGGGGTGAGCGTGCGGGTGGAACCCCCCCAGGGGCAAAGCCCTTTGGGCTTTCTCTGGCCCCTTCTCCTGGTGGGCCTCCTCATCGGGGCGCTCTTCTACTTCTCCCGCTCCGGGCGGGCGGGGCCCTCGGACTCGGCCTTCAGCTTCACCAAGAGCCGGGCCAAGGTCCTCACCGAGGCCCCCAAGGTCACCTTCAAGGACGTGGCCGGGGCGGAGGAGGCCAAGGAGGAGCTTAGGGAGATCGTGGAGTTCCTGAAAAACCCCGGCCGCTTCCACGAGATGGGGGCCCGCATCCCCAAGGGGGTGCTTCTGGTGGGGCCTCCGGGGGTGGGGAAGACCCACATCGCCCGGGCGGTGGCGGGGGAGGCCCGGGTGCCCTTTATCACCGCCTCGGGCTCCGACTTCGTGGAGATGTTCGTGGGCGTGGGGGCGGCCAGGGTCAGGGACCTCTTTGAGACCGCCAAGCGCCACGCTCCCTGCATCGTCTTCATCGACGAGATTGACGCCGTAGGGAGGAAGCGGGGAAGCGGGGTGGGGGGCGGGAACGACGAGCGGGAGCAGACCCTGAACCAGCTCCTGGTGGAGATGGACGGTTTTGAGAAGGACTCCACTATCATTGTGATGGCCGCCACCAATCGCCCGGACGTCCTGGACCCGGCCCTCCTCCGCCCCGGGCGCTTTGACCGCCAGGTGGCCATCGACGCCCCCGACGTGCGGGGAAGGGAACAGATCCTGAGGATCCACGCCCGGGGAAAGCCCCTGGCGGAGGACGTGGACCTGGCCCTTCTCGCCAAGCGCACCCCGGGCTTCGTGGGGGCGGACCTGGAGAACCTCCTGAACGAGGCCGCCCTCCTCGCCGCCCGGGAGGGGCGGAAGAAGATCACCATGAAAGACCTCGAGGAGGCCGCCGACCGGGTGATGATGGGCCCGGCCAAGAAGAGCCTGGTCCTCACCCCCCGCGACCGCAGGATCACCGCCTACCACGAGGCCGGGCACGCCCTGGCGGCCCACTTCCTGGAGCACGCCGACGGGGTGCACAAGGTGACCATCGTGCCCCGGGGAAGGGCCTTGGGCTTCATGATGCCCAGGCGGGAGGACATGCTCCACTGGTCCAGGAAGCGGCTTCTGGACCAGATCGCCGTGGCCCTGGCGGGAAGGGCGGCGGAGGAGCTGGTCTTCGAGGACGTGACCACAGGGGCGGAGAACGACTTCCGCCAGGCCACGGAGCTCGCCCGTCGGATGATCACCGAGTGGGGCATGCACCCCGAGTTCGGCCCCGTGGCCTACGCCGTGCGGGAGGACACCTACCTGGGCGGGTACGACGTGCGCCAGTACTCCGAGGAGACGGCCAAGCGCATTGACGAGGCGGTGCGGCGCCTCATCGAGGAGCAGTACCAGAGGGTGAGAAGCCTCCTCCTGGAAAAGCGGGAGGTCTTGGAGCGGGTGGCGGAAACCCTCCTGGAGCGGGAAACCCTTACCGCCGAGGAGTTCCAAAAGGTGGTGGAGGGACTGCCCCTGGAGGAGCCCAAGGCCCTGGAGCTCAGGGAGGAGAAGGAGGCCCCCCGCGTGGTGCCCAAGGTCAAGCCTGGCGGGGCTCTGGGCGGGGCCTAAGTGGGGCCCTTAGGTGCCAGAAGGCATAACCCGGGGAGGGCTTCCTCCCCGGGGGAAGGGAATAGTTTACTTCTTGACCTTTTCCTTGAGGGCCTTACCCGGCTTGAAGGCGGGGTACTGGGTGGCGGGGATCTTGATCTTCTCCTTGGTGCCGGGCTTCACGCCGGTGCGGGCCTTGCGCTTGCGCACCTCAAAGGTGCCGAAGCCGGTGAGCTGCACCTTGTTGCCGGCCGCCAGGGCCTCTTCCACCTTGCCCAAGAGGGCGTCCACCGCCGCCTTCACGTCCTTCTTCTTGAGGCCCGTGGCCGCGGCCACCTGGTCCACCAGATCCGCTTTGGTTACCGTCTTCTTTGCTGCCATTCTTCACCTCCTTCCTCTTTTCCCTTCCGGGCGGAATATATCACGCTTGAGGAGCTTTCCGCAATACCCCTGCCCATTTCTATACTTGTGTATAGCTATGTATGATAACGAAAGCATTGGCTCTAGCGGTAGCGGGGGGGGAGAAGTTCCCGTACCCGGGCCTCTATCTCTCGGGTGAGGTTTTCCAGCTCCTGATGGGTGACCTTGCTTTTCCTTGGAACGGGGATGGGTTCCCCGTAGACCACCCGGATGGGGCGGCGAAACCGGAAGAACTTTTTCCCCACGGGCCAGGCCTCCTCCGTGCCCATGACCGCCACGGGCACCACCCATGCCCCCGTGCGCAAGGCGATGGCCGCCACCCCGGTTTTGAAAGGCTGGAGCTTCCCGCTGCGGCTCCGGGTGCCCTCGGGGAAGATGCCGAAGGCCATGCCCTTCTCCAGGGCCCGGATGGCGTTTTTCACGGCGGCGAGGTCTCCCGTGCCCCGCTCCACGGGGATGGCGTAGAGGCGGGGAAGAAGCCAGGAAAGAAGGGGGAGCCGGAAAACGTCGGCCCGGGCGAGGAAGCTCACCGGCCGCCCCACCCCTGCCCCGATGGCGATGGGGTCCAGGATGGAGAGGTGGTTGGCCGCCAGGATCACCGGGCCTACCTTGGGCACCTTTTCTGCGCCCTCTACCCGGTAGCCGAAAAGGAGGTGGAGGAGGGACCGGGCCAGGTACCAGGCGGCCCGGTAGACGGGGTTGGGCTTCGTGGCCTCCACGGTCCTCAGTCTAAGGCGCGCAAGGCGCGGAGGGCTTCCAGGTGGGCGAGCCTCAGGGGCTCGGGAAGGCGGTAGCGGGTGGGAAGCTTCGGACGAAGTCCAGGGCCTCCTCCAGCCCCACCCGGTGCCCCGGGGAGACGTAGAGGGGTTTGACCCCGGTCCGGCTCCGGTAGGCGTAGCCTATGGGCCTGCCATCCGGGGCGAGGAGGCGGACGGCGCTTCCCGCTTCGCGAGGGAGGGGCCTCTCCAGGCGGCCAAAGAGGAGGCTTTTGGCCACGCCGATGCTGGGCAGGTTCAGGTGGACCCCCAGGTGGCTGGCGATGCCCAGGCCCCTGGGATGGGCGATGCCCTGCCCGTCCACCAGGAGGGCCTCTGGGGTCTCGGGGAGGGTCTTCAAGGCCTCCAGGTAGGCGGGGGCCTCCCGGAAGGAGAGAAAGCCCGGGATGTAGGGGAAGAGCTCCGCCTCGAGGAGAAGGCCCTTCCCCACGAAGAGGGGCCCCCTTTCCCGGTGGTAAAGGAGGGCCACGGCCAAAAGGGGCTTCCCCCGCTTGTGGGAGGCGTCCAGGGCGGCGATGCGCCTGGCCCCGGCCAGGCTCCCCTCCACCTTTACCCGACGGGCCAGGGCCCGTTGCAGGGCCAGGGCCTCCTCCAGGCTCTCCGGCCTAGGGAAGGGGGGAACTTCCACTAGCTCACCTCTCTCAGCCTTTCCAGCACCTCTTGGTCCGAAGGGTCCACCCCGTAGAGCAGGGCCAGGTAGTAGGCGGTCCAGGCCAGGCGGTACCACAGGGCCACGGCCTGGGCGAGGCGGCTCCCCTCCGGGGCGGGCACCTCGGCCATGGCGTCCACCCGGGTCTCCAGAATCTCCTTGGCCAGGGAGGCGGCCTCCCCCCCTCCCAGGAGGACCGCCGCCAGGGGGTCACCTTGCTCGTGGCGGGCCTCGAGGCCCGTGAGGAAGAACTCCAGGGCGCTATAGGGCGGGGTCAAGGAGAGGCTTTTGCCGATGCGGGCGAAGAGGCTCTGGGCAGCCTCCTCTAGGGGGCGGAAGAAGGGGCTATAGAAGAGGGGAAGCCTTTCCAGGAGGGTGTAGGCCAGGAACTTGGCGGGGTTTTCCCCAAGGGGGACCTCGGGGGTCAGGCGGCGCCTTTCCTGGAGCAAGGCCCCGTCCACCTCCTTTAGGGCCTCCTCCTGCCCCGTGGCCAGGAGGAGGAAGCGCAGGTAGCGGTAGGGGCTTAGGGGGCTTGGGGGGAGGTAGACCTCCACCCCTTCCCGGAAGCCCACCCGTACCACCCCGGCCTTTCCCGTCTCCGCCAAGAGGCCCATGGCCGCCGCCTCCCCCAGGTCGTACCCTCCTTCCAGGAGGAAGAGGGTTCCTTCCTCCACCCATTCCGGGAGGGAGAGGAGCCGGGCGGCGAACCACCCCTCCCCGTAGGCCAAGACCCCGTGGGGGCCAGGGTAAGGGGCGGTGGGCACGGGGCCCGTGCCCACCAGGTCCCGTAGCTCCAGGGCCAGGCCCCTGCGGTCCACCAGGTAGGTTTCCTCGCGGTCCAGGTCGCGCATGTCCCTTATGCTAAACCCCGTGCGCTTCTTTGAGCCCCAACCCGTGCCCCGCATCTGGGGCGGGGAGAGCCTGGGTTTTGGCCCCGGCATCGGCGAGGTGTGGCTGGCTGAGGAGCCCCTCCTGGTCAAGCTCCTAGACCCCAAGGCGTGGCTTTCCGTCCAGGTGCACCCGCCCCACGCCTACGCCCTGAGGGTGGAAGGAAAGCCGGGGAAGTACGAGGCCTGGTACGTCCTCTCCCCCGGGGAGATCGTCTACGGCTTTAGCCGTCCCGTGACCCGGGAGGAGGTGCTATGGCGGGCCCAGGCGGGCACCCTGGACGAGGTCTTGAACCGGGTGCGGGTGGAGCCCGGCCAGGTGGTCTACCTGCCCGCCGGTACCGTCCATGCCCTGGGGCCCGGGGTCAGGGTCTACGAGGTGCAGACCCCCTCGGACCTCACCTACCGCCTTTACGATTACGGCCGTCCCCGGGAGCTCCACCTGGAAAAGGCCTTGGAGGTGGCCCTTCTGGAGCCTACCCCCATCCCTCAGGTCCGCCTCGAGCCGGTGGAAGGCGGGGAGAGGCTTCTTCTAACGCCCTATTTCCGCTTCTGCCGTTACCCCTTGAGGGGGCGGCTTGCCCTGAGGCCGGAAGCTCCCTCCCTCCTCACCCTCCTAGAGGGGGAGGCCCGCCTGGGGGAGAGGGTCTTGCGGCCCTTCGCCACCTTTCTCCTGGAGCCTGGGGAGGAGGCCCTTCTGGAAGGGGAGGGGCTTCTCCTGGGGGCTAGCCCTGGAGGCGCTGGATGAGGGCTTCCACCCGGGGGGAAGGCCTTTCCCGGAGCTCTTCCCAGAGCCTCTTCCGGTAGCGCTCCAGGTGGGCTTGGGCCCGGGCCCGTTGCCCTCGGGCCAGGCACCCTTCCACCAGGGGGAGGAGGGCCTCCTCGTCCAGGGGGTCCAGCTCCAGAAGGCGCTCCAGGTAGCGGGGTTCCCTCCGCTTGAGGAAAAGGGCCCGCACCCGGTGGAAGACCTCCTCCCGCTTCCGGTCCAGGAGGGGGTGGTCCAGGCCGGGGAAAAGGGGCTCTTGGTAGAGGGCGTGGACCCTCTCCGCCTCCTCCTTCTCCAGGGCCTCCTCCAGGGCGTGGAGGTCGCAGTCCACCCGCTTTAGGCCCTCCTCCATGAGGTAGGTGGGCACCCCCCAGGGTTCCAGGAGCTTCTTGAGCCGGGCGAGCCACACGTAGAGGTTGTTGAGGGCCGCTTCCTCGGAGAGGTCGGGCCAGAGGGCGAAGGCGATCTCCTCCCGGGGAAGCCCGAGGAGGAGGAGGGCGAAGACCTCCCTGGCCCTGCCCCTCAGGGCCACCTCTCCCAAGGGGGTTTCCACCCGGTAGCGGCCCAGCGCGAAGACCTTAAGGAGCGGGATCTCCGGAAGCCTCAGGAGGATGGCCTCCTTCCAGCCGCTTTGGAGCACCTCCAGGAGGGGGTAGCGCCGGGCGAGCTCCGGCCGCTTCCGGGGGAGGAGCCCTAGGGGCACGAGGCCCACCAGGACCCTTTCTCCGGCGTCCGTGAGGGAGAGGAGGGCCTCGAGGTCTTCCTCTCGCCGCAAGAGGCGGTAGCGGGCGGCGTGCCAAAGGAGGCGCTCCTCCCGCTCCTCGGGGTAGGGGGGAAGGAGGGCCGGGTCTTCCTGGAGGAGGGCCCGGGCGAGGGAGGGGAAGAAGCCCGTGAGGCCCTCGAGGAGGCCCGGCTCCCGGCGGAGCTCGGCGAGGAGGGCCTTCCCCCGCTCCACCAGGTAGGGGTTTTCCCAGAGCTCCGCCTGGGCCACCAGGCGGGAAAGCGCCTCGCGTCTTTCTCCAGGTGGGCGAGGAGCATGCGGGCCTCGAGGGCGGCCAAGGGGTGGCCCTCGGCTCCTGGGCCCTTTCCAGGTAGCCCCGGGCCTTCTCCCGCTCCCCGAGGAGGAGGTAGAGCCGTCCCAGGTCGCGGAGGTGCCCCGCCAGGTTGGCGGGGGCGAGGGGGCCTAAAAGCTCCACCGTCTCCTCCAAGGCGGCGATGCGCCCGAGGAGGCTTCCTTCCCGTTCAAAACGCAGGAAGGCCAGGTTGGTGAGGGGGGCGAGGCGGTAGGGGCTTCCCAGGGGAAGCCGCCTTAGGGCCTCTTCCAGGAGGGCCTGGGCTTCCTCTAGGTTCCCCTCCTCGTAGGGGACGCGGGCGGCGTCGTTGAGGAAGCGCCCGGCGAGCTCCCCCTCCACCCGGTCCAGGAGGGCGAGGCCCCGCTCCAGGTGGGCCCGGGCCTCGGAGAGGGCCTTCCCCAGGAGGGGCTCGGCCTTGTAGTAGGCGAGGTGCCCCAGGGCCTGGAGGGCCAAGGCGGGGTCCTCCCCCCGGGACAAAGGCTCCAGGAGGGCGAACCCTTCCTTTCTCCCCGCCTGCAGAAGGGCCTCCCCCAGGCGGAGCCGGGCCCGGGGCCCGCCCCGGCGCAACAGGCCCTCCCAGGCCAAAAGCCTCTCCGCGGGGATGGGGAGGGGGATGGGCCTCTCCAGGAGCTGAAGGAGCTCCTCCTCAAGCCCCGCCCCAAAGAGGGCCTCGGCCCAAAGCTCCGGGGGAAGCCTCCCTTCTGCCCGGCGCACCGCCCCCCGCACCTCCTCCTTGAGGAGGCTTAGGGCCATCTCCTTGAGCAGGGGGTGGAGCCGGTAGCCCGCAGGCACCTTCTGGAGAAGGCCCTTCTGGAAGAGGGCTTCCGTGTGGGTGAGGGCGCAGGAGAGAGGCAAAAGGGGGAGGGCGGCGAGGAGGAGCCCTTCTTGGAACTCCTCTTCCGAGAGGCTTTCCCTTAGGCCCTGGAGGAGGGCCTGGGCCTCCGGGGGCCTTCCGGTGAAGGCGGAGAGGAAGAGGGGAAGGGCCCAGCCCCCCGTGGCCCGGTGGGCCTC
>BBBN01000008.1 GCA_001311585.1 Thermus sp. JCM 17653 | reverse complement strand
GGCTTCCCGGGGAGGCCAGGGCCACCCTGGACCTCCACTTCGGGGCCCCCGACCAGGTCCCCGCCTGCCTCGCCGAGACCATGATCCTGGCGGCGGAGGAGGCCTTTGACCGGAAAAGCCTCGGGGGCGAGGTCAGGGCGGAGAACGTCCAGTTCTTCGTGGAGCGGGCCGAGGCCCTGGGGTTCAGGGTGGTGGAGTAGTGTGGCTCCTCCTTTCCCCTACCCGCCTCGAGGCCCCCTTTTTGCAGGGGGAGCCCTTCGCCTTCCTGGCCTGGAGGGGCCTTAGGGGAGAAGGGTTTGTCTACCTGGAAACGGGGATCGGCAAGGTGAACGCCGCCATGGCCCTTGCGGTTTACGCCGCCCGAAACCCCGTGGAAAAGGCCCTCCTCTTCGGCCTCGCCGGGGCCTACCCCGGGGGGCCCCCTGTGGGAGAGGCGGTCTTGGTGGGGGAGGAGGTGGAGGCGGACCTGGGCCTAA
Source organism: Thermus sp. JCM 17653 (assembly GCA_001311585.1). Lineage (GTDB taxonomy): Bacteria > Deinococcota > Deinococci > Deinococcales > Thermaceae > Thermus. The sequence goes on along the minus strand of BBBN01000008.1, from coordinate 16,819 downwards.
AGGAGGGGCTGGAACCCCTGGGCTTTCCCGCCTTGGCCCTCGGGGAAAGGCGCTACTTCAACCGCTTTCCCTTGGACCCGGCCTCACCGGGGAGCTCGCCCAGAGGCTTGGCCTGAAGGTAGCGGTGGGCCTCACCCGGGACCTGGTCTCGGAGACCCTCGAGGAGGCCCTGGCCTTGGCCGGAAGGTGGGGGGCCTCCTTGGAGAACATGGAGGGGGCGGCCTTCGCCCGGGCCTGCCTGGCCTTGGGGGTGAGGGGAGCGGAGCTTAGGGCCCTTTCCAACCCCGCCGGGGTGCGGGACAAGGCCCGGTGGCGCACCACGGAAGCCCTTTCCGCCCTGGCCCAGGCGGTAAGGCGGCTCCTCGCCGAAGAAGGGGGGGGCCCGTAGGCCCCCCCGGCGAAAACTATGGGGATCAGGCCTTCTTGAAGAACTCCTCGGCCACGTCCCAGTTGAGGACGTTCCAAATGGCCTGGAGGTAATCCGCCCTGCGGTTCTGGTACTTGAGGTAGTAGCGTGCTCCCAGACGTCGATGCCCACGATGGGGGTGAAGCCTCCATCACGGGGTTGTCCTGGTTGGGGGTGGAGAGGACGTGGAGCTTGCCGAAGGGGTCCTTCACGAGCCAGGCCCAGCCCGAGCCGAACCGGCCCATGGCCACCTGGGTGAGCTTCTCCTTGAGGGCCTGGAAGCTCCCAAACTGCTCGTCAATGGCCCTCTTCAGCTCCCCCACGGGCTCCTTGGCCCCACCGGGGGTGAGGAGCTTCCAAAAGAGGCTGTGGTTCAGGTGGCCGCCCCCGTTGTTGCGCACGGCGGTCTGGATCTCGGCGGGGAGGGCGGCGAGGTGCCTCAGGAGGACCTCCACCTCTACCCCGTGCAGGTAGGGGTGCTTCTCCAGGGCGGCGTTGAGGTTCGCCACGTAAGCCCCGTGGTGCTTCTGGTGGTGGATCTCCATGGTCTGGGCGTCGATGTGGGGCTCGAGGGCCTGGTAGGGGTAGCCCAGGTCAGGAAGATTGAACGGGTACGGCATACTTCACCTCCGCCCCCCACTATAAAGGAGGCCACCCCCGGGGGAGTGGCCTTTCTCACAAAGCCCCGCGCCGCCTACGCCTCCTCGTGGGGTTTGGCGAGCCTCATGGGGACCACGATGCGGTCAAACTCCTCCTCCGTGAGGTAGCCGAGCTCGAGGGCCGCCTGCTTCAGGGTCTTCTTCTCCTTGAGGGCCTTCTTGACGATCTCCGCCGCCTTGTCGTAGCCGATGGCCTTGTTGAGGGCGGTGGCCAGCATGGGGTTCTTTTGCAGGTGTTCCTCGATGCGCTCCAGGTTGGGCTCAATCCCCTTGGCCAGGTGCTCGTTGAAGGACTCCATGGCCTCGGCGAGGAGCCGGATGGACTCGAGGGCGGCGTCGGCCATCACCGGCTTGTAGACGTTGAGCTGGAAGTTGCCCTGGTCCCGGCGAAGGCCACGGCGTGGTCGTTGCCAAAGACCCGCACCACCACCATGGTGAGGGCCTCCACCTGGGTGGGGTTCACCTTCCCGGGCATGATGGAAGACCCGGGCTCGTTGGCGGGGATGAAGATCTCCCCGATGCCCCCGTAGGCCCCGAGGCCAGCCAGCGGACGTCGTTGCCGATCTTCATCAGGGCCCCGGCCAGGGTGCGGAGGGCCCCCATGACGAAGACCAGCTCGTCGTGGGCGGCCAAAGCGGCGAAGCGGTTTTCCGCCACCCTAAAGGGAAGCCCCGTCTCCTCCGCCAGGTACTTGGCCACCAGTTCTCCGAAGCGGGGGTGGGCGTTTAGGCCCGTGCCCACGGCGGTGCCCCCGATGGCCAGGTGGTAGAGCCCCTTCCCCGCCTCTCTCACCATGGCCAAGGTGTTCCTGAGCTGGGCAGCCCAGCTTCCCACCTCCTGGCCCAGGGTGATGGGCACGGCGTCCATGAGGTGGGTGCGGCCGATCTTGACGATGCCGTCAAAGGCCTGGGCCTTTTCCTCCAAGGTGGCGATCAGGCCTTCCGCCGCCGGGTAGAGCCTTTGGTGGAGGGCCAGGGCCACAGCCACGTACATGGCGGTGGGGAAGGTGTCGTTGGAGCTCTGCCCCCGGTTCACGTGGTCGTTGGGGTGGACGTACTTGCTCCCCAGGGGCTTCCCCAGGATCTCCGAGGCCCGGTTGGCGATGACCTCGTTGACGTTCATGTTGGTCTGGGTGCCGCTTCCCGTTTGAAAGACCACCAGGGGGAAGTGGTCGTCCAGCTTCCCCTGGACCACCTCCTCCGCCGCCTGGAGGATGGCCTGGGCGATCTCCTGGGGAAGTTCCCCCAGCTCCAGGTTGGCTCTGGCGGCGGCTTTCTTCAGCATCCCGTAGGCCCGGATGACCTCCAGGGGCATGCGGAAGCGCCAGGCCCCGATCCGGAAATGCTCTAGGGAGCGCTGGGTCTGCGCGCCCCAGTACCTGTCTGCCGGCACCCGCACCTCGCCCATGGTGTCCCGCTCAATCCGGTATTCCATAAGCCACCTCCCGCCCCGATTTTATTCCTCGTAGGTCGTGGAGCCTCACCGGGCTTCCCCGAAGGCCCGCCCTGAGGTTCAGCCACTCTACGAAGACGGCGAAGCCCATGGCGAAGTACACGTACCCCTTGGGGATGTGCACCCCGGTGCCTTCGGCCACCAGGGTGAAGCCCACGAGGAGGAGGAAGCTTAGGGCCAGCATCTTCACCGTGGGGTGCCGGTTCACGAAGGCGTAGATGCCCTTGGAGGCCAGGAGCATGATGCCCACCGAGATCAGGATGGCCGCCACCATCACCCCCACAAAGCGGCTGAGGCCCACGGCGGTGATGACGGAGTCTATGGAAAAGACGATGTCCAAGAGGAGTACCTGGGCGATGACGCTGGAAAAGCTCGGGGCCACCCTTTTTACCGCGTGGCCGGGCTCCCCTTCCAGCCTTTCGTGGATCTCCTTCACCGCCTTATAGATGAGGAAGAGTCCCCCGGCGATGAGGACCAGGTCCTTGCCCGTGACCTCGTGCCCCAAGAGGGCGAAGAGGGGCTTTTTCAGGGCCATGATCCAGGCGATGGAGAGGAGGAAGAGGATGCGGGTGAGGGCCGCCAGGGAGAGGCCTACCACCCGGGCCCGGTCCTGCTCCTCCTGGGGGAGCTTGGAGGCCAGGATGCTGATGAAGATCACGTTGTCCACGCCCAGGACCACTTCCAGCGCCGTGAGGGTGACCAGGGCCACCCAGACCTCGGGGTTGGTGAGCCAGTCCATGGGAAGAAGTTTACAAGTTGCTAGACTCAGGGCATGGTGGACGTTCTGGTGGTGGGGGCGGGACCGGTGGGGCTTTGTGCGGCCCTGTGGGCCAAGCGGCTCGGCCTTTCCCACTTGGTCCTGGAAAGGGGCACGGTGGCCGAGACCCTCTACCGCTTTCCCCGGGACATGGTCTTCTTCTCCGAGGCCAAGAACATCGAGATCGGGGGCCACCCCCTGGTCTCCCAGGGCCCCAAGCCCACCCGCAAGGAGGCCCTTCTTTACTACCAAAGGGTGGCGGAGCGGGAGGGGCTAAATATCCTCACCTACACCGAGGCCCTGGGCATCCGGGGCCGGGAAGGGGAGTTCCAGGTCCTGGCCAAAGACCGCAAGGGGGAGAAGGTCTTCCCGGCCCGGTACGTGGTGGTGGCCACGGGCTACTTTGGGAACCCCAACCGCCTGGGCGTCCCCGGGGAGGGGCTTCCCCACGTCCGCCACGGCTACGAGGAGGCGGCGGCCTTCTTCGGGAGACGGGTGGCCGTGGTGGGGGGGTCCAACTCGGCGGTGGAGGCGGCCTTGGACCTTTACCGCGGCGGGGCCAAGGTCGCCCTCGTCCACCGGGGGAAGTGGGTCCGGCCCTCGGTGAAGTACTGGCTCCTCCCCGACTTTGAAAACCGGGTGAAGGAGGGGAGCATCAAGGCGGTGATGGAGGCAGAGGTGGAGGCCATCACCGAAGAGGGCCTCTGGCTCAGGCGGCCTTCGGGACGGGAGTTCCTCCCTGCGGACTTCGTGCTGGTCCAGATCGGCTACCGGGCGGAAGACCGCCTGCTTAAGGAGGCGGGGGTGGCCTACCAGGGGGAGAGGCCTTGGCTTTCCCCGGAGTGGGAGACCTCCGTCCCCGGCCTCTTCGCCGTGGGCTCCTGCGCCTATGGGCCCGACACCCGCTCCGTCTTCATAGAAAACGGCCGGGAGCACGCTCGGGTTGCCCTCACCGCCCTCGCCGCCCGGGTGCGGGGCTTGACACCGAGGCCGTAAGGGGGCTATCCTTAGCGGCAAGATGCGTTCCGGGCTCACCCTATCCTAGGCCTAGCCTAATCGTAGGGCCGGCGGGGGGTAGGGTGTAGCGCTTTTGCGCATCCACAAACCCCCCGGAAACCCCGGGGGGTTTTGGTTTAGGAGGGGAGGATGAAGGGAGCAGAGGCACTCTTAAAGGCGCTGGAGCGGGAAGGGGTGGAGGTGATCTTCGGCCACCCGGGCGGGGCCATCATGCCCACCTACGACGCCCTTTACGACAGCACGATCCGCCACATCCTGGTGCGGCACGAGCAAGGCGGGGTGCACGCCGCCACCGCCTATGCCCGGGCCTCGGGCCGGGTGGGGGTGGTGATGGCCACCTCGGGCCCCGGAGCCCTGAACCTGGTCACGGGCCTGGCGGACGCCATGATGGACTCCACCCCGGTGGTGGCCATCACCGGGAACGTCCCCCGGGCTTGATCGGCACCGACGCTTCCAGGAGGCGGACGTCACCGGGGTTACCATGCCCATCACCAAGCACAACTACCTGGTCCAGGACGTGAACGAGATCCCCCGCATCGTCAAGGAGGCTTTCCACATCGCCTCCACGGGAAGGCCGGGCCCGGTGCTCATCGACATCCCCAAGGACGTGCAGCTTGCGGAGTTCACGGGAAGCTTTGAGGTGGAGCTGGACCTCCCCGGGTACAAGCCCACCTTAAGGGGCCACCCCAAGCAGATAGAGCGGGCCCTGGACGCCCTGGAGAAGGCGGAGCGCCCCATCCTCATGGTGGGGGGCGGGGCGCAGCACGCCCACGCCGAGCTCCTCACCTTCGCCGAGAAGACGGGCCTGCCGGTGATCACCACCTTGATGGGCCTCGGGGCCTTCCCCGGGAACCATCCTTGTGGCTTGGGATGCCGGGGATGCACGGCACCGTGGCCGCCAACCGGGCCATCCACCATGCGGACGTGATCCTCGCCATCGGCCTCCGCTTTGACGACCGGGTGACAGGCAAGGTCTCCCGCTTCGCCCCCCACGCCCACACCATCATCCACGTGGACATAGACCCCGCCGAGATCGGCAAGGTGGTGCGCACCCACATCCCCATCGTGGGGGACTCGAGGCTGGTCCTCAGGGAGCTCCTCAAGGGGGCGAAACCCCTTAAGCTCGCCGGCTGGTGGCGGGAGCTGGAGGAGTGGCGCACCCGCTACCCCTTGCGCTTCAAGCCCAAACCCCATTTGCAGAGCCAGGAGGTGATCCGGGCCTTCCACGAGGCCACGGGGGGCAACGCCATCGTCACCACCGGGGTGGGGCAGCACCAGATGTTCGCCGCCCAGTTCTTCCCCGTGACGAGGCCCAGGAGCTTCCTCACCAGTGGGGGCCTCGGCACCATGGGGGTGGGGCTTCCCTTCGCCATCGGGGCCAAGGTCGCCCGCCCCGAGGAGCTGGTCATCGACTTCGATGGGGACGGCTCCTTCCAGATGACCCTGCAGGAGCTGGCCACGGTGGTGAAGTACAAGCTGGACGTGAAGGTGGTCATCCTGAACAACGGCTACCTGGGCATGGTGCGCCAGTGGCAGGACCTCTTCCACGCCAAGCGCTACAGCGAGGTCTACTTGGCGGACTCCAACCCCGACTTCGCCCGCCTCGCCGAGGCCTACGGGATCAAGGGGGTGAGGGTGGAAAGGAAGGAGGACCTCATGAAGGGCGTGGAGGCGGTGCTTTCCGCCTCCGGCCCCGTGGTGGCCGAGTTCAAGGTCTACCACGAGGAAGGGGTCTTCCCCATGATCCCCGCCGGGGGCGCCGCCGAGGACATGATCCTAGAGCACCCCGCCGAGCGGGAGGAGGTGGAGGCGTGAGGCACGTCATCTCGGTGCTTGTGCAGGACCACCCCCGGGTTTTGAACCGCATCACCGGCCTCTTCGCCCGGCGGGGCTTCAACCTGGAAAGCCTCGCGTGGGCACCACCCACCAGCCGGGCCTTTCCCGCATCAGCCTGGTGGTCACGGGGGACGACCACACCCTGGAGCAGGTGGAGAAGCAGCTGAACCGGCTCGTGGAGGTGCTGAAGGTCACGGACCACACCGAGCCCCACGTGGAGCGGGAGCTTTGCCTGGTGAAGGTCCACGTGGCGGGGGTGGAGGAGCGCTTGGCGGTGAAGGACATCCAGGAGGCCTTCCGGGCCCGGGTGGTGGACGTGGCCCAGAGGAGCCTCATCCTGGAGCTCACCGGCGACTCCAAGAAGGTAGACTCCTTCATCGAGGCCCTGAGGCCTTACGGGATCCTCGAGGTCATGCGCACCGGCGCCGTGGCCATGAGCCGCGGGGAGAGGACCCTTAAGGTCAGGGAAAAACGGGAGGCGGTATGAAGATCTACTACGAACACGACGCGGACCTTGGCTTCATCCTAGGCAAGAAGGTGGCGGTTTTGGGCTTCGGCTCCCAGGGGCACGCCCACGCCCTGAACCTCAAGGACTCGGGGGTGGACGTGCGGGTAGGCCTGCGCAGGGGGTCTAAGAGCTGGGAGAAGGCGGAGGCCGCAGGCCTTAGGGTCCTTCCCGTGGCCGAGGCGGTGCGGGAGGCCGACATCGTCATGGTCCTCCTCCCCGACGAGAAGCAGGCCCAGGTCTACCGGGAGGAGGTGGAGCCCCACCTCAAGGAGGGCGGGACCTTGGCCTTCGCCCACGGCTTCAACATCCACTTCGGCCAGATCAAGCCCCGCAAGGACCTGGACGTCTGGATGGTGGCCCCCAAGGGCCCAGGCCACCTGGTGCGCTCGGAGTACCAAAAGGGAAGCGGGGTCCCGGCCTCGTGGCCGTGCACCAGGACGCCTCTGGCTCGGCCTTCCCCACCGCTTTGGCCTACGCCAAGGCCATCGGGGCGGCCCGGGCCGGGGTCATCGCCACCACCTTCAAGGACGAGACGGAGACCGACCTCTTCGGGGAGCAGGCGGTCTTGTGCGGGGGGCTCACCCGGCTCATCCAGGCGGGGTTTGAGACCCTGGTGGAGGCGGGCTACCCCCCGGAGATGGCCTACTTTGAGACCGTCCACGAGGTGAAGCTCATCGTGGACCTCATCTACGAGGCGGGGCTAAAGGGCATGCGCTACTCCATCTCCAACACCGCCGAGTACGGGGACTACACCCGTGGGGAGATGGCCGTGCCCCTGGAGGAAACCAAGCGCCGCATGCGGGAGATCCTCCGCCAGGTCCAGACGGGGGAGTTCGCCCGGGAGTGGATGCTGGAGAACCAGGCCGGGACTCCCGTTTTGGAGGCCAACCGCAAGCGCTGGGCGGCCCACCCCATTGAGGAGGTGGGCTCGAGCTTCGCGCCATGATGCCCTTCCTGAAGGCCAGGGTATTGGAGGAGGTAGGCTAGAGGCGCTTTGGGGGCCCCTTTGGGGGCCCCTTGGGTTTTGGGAGGTGGAAGATGGAAAAGGAGCGGCACATCCGGATCTTTGACACCACGCTCAGGGACGGGGAGCAAAGCCCAGGGGTAGCCCTTTCTCTGGACCAGAAGCTGGAGATCGCCCAGGCCCTGGCCCGGCTCAACGTAGACATCATCGAGGCGGGCTTCCCCGTATCGGGGCCCTTGGAGTTTGAGGCGGTAAGGCGCATCGCCACCGAGGTCAAGGGGCCCATTATCGCCGCCCTCGCCCGCACCCATACCCTGGACATCGACCAGGCGGCCAAGGCCCTAGAGGGAGCGGAAAAGCCCCGGATCCACGTCTTCACCTCGGCCTCCAAGGTCCACCTGCAGTACATGCTCAAGAGAACGGAGGAGGAGGTCCTGGAGATGGCGGATAGAATGGTCCGCTACGCCAAGCGCTACGTGGACGACGTGGAGTTTTCCGCCCAGGACGTGATGCGGGCGGACTGGGACTTCGTGAAGAGGCTCTACGAGGTGGCCGTGGAGGCCGGGGCCACCACCATCAACATCCCCGACACCACGGGCTACGGCACCCCGGAGGAGTACGGGGCCCTCATCCGCAGGATCCGCGACGAGGTGGTGCGGGGGCGGGACGTGGTCATCTCCACCCACACCCACGACGACCTGGGCCTGGCCACGGCCAACGCCCTGGCGGGGGTGCTGAACGGGGCGGGCCAGGTGGAGTGCACCATCAACGGCATCGGGGAGCGGGCGGGGAACACCGCCCTCGAAGAGGTGGTCATGGCCCTTTACGTGCGCCGGGACTTCTACCGGGCCTACACCCAGGTGAACACCCGGGAGATCTACCGGGTAAGCCGCCTGGTGGAGCGCTACACGGGGATGCCCGTTCCCCCCAACAAGGCCATCGTGGGGGACAACGCCTTCGCCCACGAGTCCGGCATCCACCAGGACGGGGTCCTCAAGCACCGCTCCACCTACGAGATCATGGACGCCGAGCTCATCGGCAGGCGCCCCGCCGTGCTGGTCCTCGGCAAGCACTCGGGCCGGGCCGCCTTCAAGAAGGCCCTCGAGGACCTGGGCTACCGAGACCTCCCCGAGGAAGAGCTGAAGAAGCTCTTCGCCCGCTTCAAGGAGATCGCCGAGAAGAAGGGGCCCCTCTCCGCCGAGGAGCTCCAGGCCTTGGTGGAAAGCGAGCGGGAACCGCCTCCCATTTCTTCCAGCTGGAGCACGTCCAGTTCTTCTCCGGCTCCGGCCTCCTGCCCACCGCCACGGTGAAGGTGAAGACCCCGGACGGGGAAAGGCTCGCCACCCACACCGGGGACGGCCCCGTGGACGCCGTGTACAAGGCCATCCAGGAGGCCATCGGCCTGAGGCCGGAGCTGGAGCTTTACCGGGTGGAGGCCATCACGGGGAGCACCGAGGCCTTGGGCCAGGTGACGGTGCGCCTTAGGCTTGGGGAGCTTCAGGCCGTGGGGGTGGGGGTCTCCCCGGACATCATCGAGGCCAGCGCCCTGGCCTTCCTGGACGCCGCGGGGAAGCTGGCCTCGGGCCGGGCCACCCGCCACCCGCCCTCCATTGAGGAGGTCCACCGCGGGGTCTAGGCCATGGTGGAGATCCTGGACACCACCTTAAGGGACGGCACCCAGGGAGAGGGGGTAAGCCTCTCCGTGGACGACAAGGTGGCCATCGCCAGGCGCCTCGCCGCCTTCGGGATCCACCTCATCGAGGGGGGCTGGCCCGGCTCCAACCCCAAGGACGCCGAGTTCTTCCAGCGCATGAAGGGGGTGGACCTGGGAGCGGCCAGGCTTTGCGCCTTCGGGGCCACCCGCAGGAAGGGGCTTTCCCCGGAGGAAGACCCCTCGGTCCTGGCCCTCCTGGAGGCGGAGACCCCCGTGGTGGTCCTCTTCGGCAAGAGCTGGACCCTCCACGTCCTCGAGGCCCTGGAGACCTCCTTGGAGGAGAACCTCAGGATGGTTCGGGAGACGGTGGCCTTCTTCGCCCGGAGGGGCAAGCGGGTGGTCTACGACGCCGAGCACTTCTTTGACGGCTACAAGGAAGACCCCGCCTACGCCCTCGCCACCCTGGAGGCCGCCCTAGAGGGCGGGGCCGACACCTTGGTGCTTTGCGACACCAACGGGGGGAGCCTCCCCGAGGAGGTCTACGCCATCACCAAGGCCGTGGTGGAGCGCTTTCCCGGGGTGAGGATCGGCATCCACCCCCATAACGACGCCGAGCTCGCCGTGGCCAACGCCCTGGCGGCGGTGCGGGCCGGGGCCACCCATGTCCAGGGGACCATCAACGGCTATGGGGAGCGGTGCGGCAACCTCAACCTCACCAGCTTCCTCCCCACCCTGGTCTTCAAGTACAAGATCCCCGCCCTCCCCCCGGAGAAGCTGAGGGAGCTCAGGGAGGTTTCCCACTTCGTGGACGAGCGGGCCAACCTCGCCCCCAACCGCCGCGCCCCCTACGTGGGGGAGGCGGCCTTCGCCCACAAGGCCGGGGTGCACGTCTCCGCCGTCCTCAAGAACCCCCGCACCTACGAGCACCTCCCCCCGGAGTGGGTGGGGAACCAGAGGCGGTTTTTGGTCTCGGACGTCTCGGGCCGCTCCAACCTCCTCGCCAAGCTCCAGGAGCTCGGGGTGGACCTCTCCAAGGAGGAGGCCAGGCGCCTTCTGGAGGAGGTCAAGGCCCTGGAGTACGAGCTACGCCTTTGAGGGGGCGGAGGCCAGCTTCTACCTCCTCGCCCACCGCATGAGGGGCGGGGCCCTCCCTTTCAGCGTGGAGGGCTTCTCCGTCTTCGTCCACGGGAGGGGCCTCACCACCGCCTGGGCCGAGGCCACGGTGCGGGTGCGGGTGGGGGAGAGCCTCCAGCACACCGCCGCGGAAAGCCCCTTCGGGCCCGTGTCCGCCCTGGACCGGGCCTTCCGTAAGGCGGTCTTGCAGTTTTACCCGGAGCTTTCCGAGGTGGAGCTCACGGACTACAAGGTGCGGATCCTCTCCGGCCAGGAGGCGGGGACGAACTCCGGGGTGCGGGTGATGGTGGAGATGCGGCGGGGGAGGAGCGCTTCGGCACCGTGGGGGCCAGCGAGAACATCCTCGAGGCCTCCCTCAAGGCCCTCACCGACGGGTACGCCTACGCCCTGCTCTACCCGGTGGCTACGCCCAGGGAAGCCTGACCTCGGGGAAGAGGGCGGGGCTTACCTCCTCCTCGGGGGAGAGGAGCCGGATCTCCCGGTAGCGGCCGCCCCGGGGGTCGCGGTGGACTTCCAGGAGGTTCTCCTTGAGGTTCACGAGCCAGACCTCGGGGATGCCCGCCTCGGCGTAGAGGGGAAGCTTCACCTCCCGGTCAAACTCCAAGGAGGTGTCGGCCACCTCTACGAGGAGGAGGACGTCCTCCGGGGTGGGGAGGCGGTCCTGGTAGCGTTCCAAAGGCGGCTTGAGCGCCATGAGGTCGGGCTCGGGCTCGGAGTCCTCGGAAAGCCTCAGGGGGGACTGGACCGCCACCACGGCCTTTGCGCCTAAAGCCTCCCTGAGCCTGTGGTCCATGCGCATCACCGCATAAACGTGCTTGGGTCCGATGGGCTCATCCGGTAAACCTCCCCCCGGAGGAGTTCCACGTGGGGCACCCCTTGGAAGGCCCGCTCAAACTCCTCTACCCGGAAGCGGTAGCGGGTGGCCATGCCCCTATTATGTCCTTTTCTCCTGCCTTGCTGGCCCGGGAAAGCCCTTTTGCCGGGGCCCCCATGCTGGCGCAAGCCAGCATGGGGTGGCGTTATGCCCCTGGCCCGAGTAGCGCTTGAGGCCGAGCCGCCAGAGCAGGCGGGAAAGCCCGAGGAAGAAGAGGCCCCAAAGGAGCATGACCCAAAGCCCGGGGAAGAGGCTCGCCCCCTGCCCGGCGAGGAGGGCGGCGGGGAGGTAGACCAGGTAGGGGAAGGGGGTGAGGAGGGCGAGGCCTTTCAGGGGTTCGGGGAAGACCTCGAGGGGGGCGATGGTCCCCGAGAGGAAGAGGTAGAGGAGGAAGAAGACCTCCTCCACGCTGGTGGCCCGCTCCGTCCAGAAGGTGAGCATGGCGGTGGCGTACTGCATGGTGTAGCGGAGGAGGAAGGCGAGGAGGGTGAGGAGAAGGCCGAGGAGGAAGGCCCCCGGTTCCGGCAGGAAGCGGGCCTCGGGGAAAAGCCCGAAGAAGAGGAGGGTAAGGAGCACCACGAAGGGGAGCCGGGCCAGGCGCTCGGCCACGTGGGCGGCCAGGTGTTCAAAAAAGGGGTCCAGGGGCCTGAGGAGCCTGAAGGAAAGCCTCCCCTCCACCACGTCCCGCTCAAACTCCCACACCACCCAGACCACCGTGGCCTGGCGCACCAGGAAGACCATGAGGAAGTAGCGGGCGAACTCCCCCGGGCTTAGGGGGAACTCCCCACCCTTGCGGCCTCGGTCCAGACCCCCATGAGGATCAGGGGGAGCGCCCCCGCCAGGGCCCAGAGGAAGAGCTCCGCCCGGTACTCCAGCATGTAGGCCAGGTAGACGGCGAGGAGGACCCGGGCCTTCCTCATACCGGCTCCTTGGGGCTTTGGAAGACCTTGGCGATGACCTCCTCCAAAGGGGGCTCCCGGACCTCGAGGTCCTCCACGGGAAGCCTCTTTAGGATCTCCGCCACCCTCTCCGTGAGCCTTTCCCGGGGCACAAGAAGCCGCGCCTCCCGCCCTTCCACCTCCCGCACCTCCCCGAAGGGTAGAAGGGCCTCCCGGGGAAGGGGGCTTCCCAGGGTGAGGCGCACCTCCCGGTAGGGGGCGAAGCGCGCCAGAAGGCCCTCCAGGGCCCCGTCGTAGAGGAGCCTCCCCTGGTGGATCACCAAAACGCGGGGGCAGAGGGCGGCGATGTCCGCCATGTAGTGGCTGGTGAGGAGGACCGTGGCCCCGTAACGCCGGTTGTACTCCCGGACGAACTCCCGCACCGCCACCTGGGCGTTCACGTCCAGGCCCAAGGTGGGCTCGTCCAAGAAGAGCACTTGGGGGCGGTGGAGGAGGGCGGCCAAGAGCTCCGCCTTCATCCTCTCCCTAAGGAGAGCTTCCGCACGGGCTGGTGGAGCTTTTCCGTGAGGGAGAGCATCTCGGCAAGCTCCAGGACCCGCTTTTTGAACTCGGGCTCGGGGATCTCGTAGATGGCGGCGTTTAGGCGGAGGGAGTCCATGGCGGGGAGGTCCCAGATGAGCTGCTGCTTGTTGCCCATGACCAGGGTGATCTTCCTGAGGAAGGCCTTTTCCCTCCTCCAGGCACGTGCCCCGCCACCAGGGCCTTGCCCCTCGTGGGGTGGACGAGGCCGGTGAGCATCTTGAGGGTGGTGGTCTTGCCCGCCCCGTTGGGGCCCAAAAACCCCACCACCTCCCCGGGATGGATCCTGAAGGACACCCCCTCCACCGCCCGCACCACCTGGTACTGCCGCCTCAGGAAGTGGCGCAGGGTGCCGAGAAGGGTTTCCTCCTTCCGGGCCACCCGGTAGTGCCGGGTGAGGTCTTCCGCTACCACCATGGGGCTTGCGCCCGCCATGCCCCCAAGTCTACCCTGGGAGGGTGCGCTACCTCCGGGTTTTGCGCCTCTTTCTCCTCACCTCCTTGGCGGCGGAGATGGAGTACCGGGCGAACTTCTACCTGGGCCTCCTCTCCTCCTTCCTCACCCTCCTCGGGGCCCTCTTCGGCCTCCTCCTCCTCTACCAGGGAGGGTATAGGCCGGGGGGGTGGGGGCTGGAGGAGGCCCTTCTGGTCCTCTCCGCCTTCACCCTGCTTCAGGGCCTCGCCAGCACCCTCCTCGCCCCCAACCTCAACAAGATCGTGGAGCACGTGCAGCAGGGGACCCTGGACTTCGTCCTCCTGAAGCCCATAGACCCCCAGTTCTGGCTCTCCTTGCGGGCTTTCTCCCCCTGGGGCCTGGGGGACTTCCTCTTGGGCCTCGGCCTCCTCCTCTACGCCGGGGCCCGTCTGGGCTTGGGCGCCTTGGACTACGCCCTATTCGCCCTTTACCTCCTTCTGGGAGCCTCATGCTCTACAGCCTCTGGTTCCTCCTGGCCACCACCAGCATCTGGTTCGTGAAGATCTACAACGTCACCGAGGTCCTGCGGGGGCTTTTGGAGGCGGGGCGGTTTCCCGTGGGGAGCTACCCCACCCTTTACCGGGTCTTCTTCACCTTCGTGGTGCCCGTGGCCTTCCTCACCACGGTCCCCGCGGAGGTGGCTTTGGGAAGGGGAGAAGCCTCTTTCTTCGCCCTTTTCCTCGCCTTCCTCCTCCTCGCCTTGGCCCGGGGCTTCTTCCGCCTGGCCCTTAGGAGCTACACCTCGGCGAGCAGCTAGACCGTAGAATAGCCTGGCATGTGGGCGGCACTGCTGGTTTTTCTTCTGGCCTACCTCTTCGGCTCCGTGCCCGCCGGGGTCCTGGTGGCCCGCACGTATGGGGTGGACCTGCGCAAGGTGGGCTCGGGGAACATCGGGGCCACCAACGTCCTGCGCGCCCTGGGCTGGGGCCCGGCTTTAGTGGTGGCCTTCTTTGACGTCTTCAAGGGGGGGATCGCCGTCCTTGTCGCCCGGGCCTTCGGCCTTTCCGACTGGATGCTGGGCGGGGTGGCCCTCATGGCGGTCCTCGGGCACAACTACTCGCTCTTCCTCCGCTTCCGGGGGGGGAAGGGGGTGGCCACCAGCTTCGGCACCCTCCTCTTCCTGGACCCCGTCTTGGCCCTTTGGACCTTTCCCATCGGGGTGAGCGTGATGCTTCTCACCCGCTACGTCTCCGCGGGGAGCATGGCCGGGGGGGTGGCGGCCTTCGTCCTTTCCCTGGCCCTGGGAAGACCCCTGTGGGAGGTGGCCACGGTCCTCCTCATGGCCCTCCTCATCTTTTGGACCCACCGGGAGAACCTCAAGCGCCTCCAGGAAGGGACGGAAAGGCGTTTGGGGGAGCGGGTGGAGGTGAGGGATGCTTGACCTTTTGGTCATCGCCCCCCACCCCGACGACGGGGAGCTGGGCTGTGGGGGAACCCTGGCCCGGGCCAAGGCGGAGGGGCTTTCCACGGGGATTCTGGACCTCACCCGGGGGGAGATGGGCTCCAAGGGCACCCCGGAGGAGCGGCAAAGGGAGGTGGCCGAGGCGAGCCGCATCCTGGGGCTGGACTATAGGGGCAACCTCCAGCTTCCCGACGGGGGGCTTGCCGACATCCCTGAGCAGAGGCTCCTTCTGGCGGGAGCCTGAGGCGGCTTAGGCCCCGGATCGTCCTCGCCCCCCTCGAGGCCGACCGCCACCCCGACCACACCGCCGCAAGCCGCCTCGCCGTGGCTGCGGTCCACTTTTCCGCCCTGAAGAAGGCCCCCTTGGAGGGGGAGCCTTTCCGGGTGGAGCGGCTTTTCTTTTACCCGGGGAACCACCCCTTCGCCCCGAGTTTCCTGGTCAAGATCTCCGCCTTCATAGACCAGTGGGAGGCCGCAGTCCTGGCCTACCGGAGCCAGTTTTCGGGGGAGGCGGCGAGCGAGACCGTGGGGCCCAAGGGGCTGGAGGCCCGCAAGGCCATGCGCCGCTACTTTGGGAACTACCTGGGGGTGGACTACGCCGAGCCCTTCGTGAGCCCCCTTCCCCTCCTCGCCACCCCCTGGGGACGGGCCTAATACCACCCCACAGGATACCCGAAATGGGGCCAGGATTAGAAAAGGGGCTCCTGGCTCACCGCCTTCACCGGGCGGCCTTCTTTGGGCGGGAGGCTTTCCAGGGCCCGCTTCACCTCTTGGATGTCCAGCCAGGTGAGGTGCTTGGGGCTTCCGGGGGCGCGGCTTGGGTTTCTGAGGAGGTAGGCGGGGTGGAACATGGGGAAGACCCGGATGCCGTGCCACTCATGCCACTTTCCCCGGACCTTGGTGATGGGGACCTTCTCCCCCAGGAAGAACTCGGCCGCCACCGCCCCCAGGGGGACGACGATCTGGGGGGCGACAAGCTCAATCTGCTTCACCAGCCACTTGTCCGTGCAGATCTTGGCCTCGTCGGGCAGGGGGGCGCGGTTTTGTGGGGGGCGGCACTTGACGATGTTGGTGATGTAGACCTCCTCCCGGGGGATGCCCGCGGCCTCGAGGATGCGGTTCAGAAGCTGCCCCGCCTTGCCCACGAAGGGGCGTCCCGTCTTGTCCTCCTCCTCCCCAGGGCCTTCTCCCACGAACATCAGCCGGGCATCGGGGTTCCCCTCCCCGAAGACCACCTGGGTGCGCCCTTCCGCTAGCCGGCAGGCGGTGCAGGCCTTGGCCTGGGCCTCCAGGAGCTCGAGGGTCATTGCAGGGGCTTCCGGGCCTTGCGGGCTTCCCGCCTCGCCTTGGGGTCCAGGCCGATCATGAGGAAGAAGTTCTCTAAGGCGTTCTCCTGGCCCTTGATCTCGGGGTACTGGTCCTCCGGGGTGCCGGTGACGAAGGGCAGGGATTTGTAGAGTTCCAGGGCGTACCGCACCACGGCCTCCGGGCTCGGCCTCGGCCACCTCCGCCAGCTTGGCGTAGACCTCCCGCCTGGCTTCGGCGTGGCGGCGGAAGGCCTCGGGGTTAGGCGTCTCCGGCGCCCGGAGGACATCCTGCTTGGCGATGCGGCGGTAGTGCTTCAAGCCCCGAACGATCTCCTCCGTGGTCAAGGTGATTTTGAACTCCATCCCCGCTCCTTTCCGGCCTTAGGGCCTACCTGTGGCAGATTATAAGCCTCCTCACGGGGGCGTGAATATACTTGGGGAGATGGAGGTTTTGGGCAACTATTGGTTGCGGCGCATTCTCGCCCGTATTGGAACCCTTACCGCTTATGAGGGGCAGGACACCCGCACGGGCATGCCCGTGCTGATCCTGAAGGGGGCCGAGGGCAAGCCCCTGGAGGGGGAAGGGCTTTTGGCCCTCCTGGAGACCCTTCCGGAGGAAGGGGCCTGGGTCTTGGAGTGGCCCCTGGGGGCGGTGCCCATGGTCCAGTACCTGGGGGTGGCGGACCCGGAACGCCTGGCCCACTGGGTGGAGGCCCTGGCCCGGGTCCTTTGGCGCCTGGGGCGGGAAGGGGTGGAGGTGGCCCCCGTGCCCGAGCTTTGCCTGGTGAAGGGAAAGCGGGTCTGGCTTGGGGGGCGGGCCGTTGAGGCCCTTTCCGGCGTCCCCGAGAAGGCCTTGGTCGCCCTGGCCCGGGCCTGAGCGCCGACTGGCAGGCCTTT